>JAAEQP010000851.1 GCA_024231375.1 bacterium
CCGACGCGATCCTGCTCGCCGGTGCCCACGGCCAAGGTCTGGCCGTTCCGCGCAATGACGACGCCGTTCGACCGCACGTGGATGTTCACGTACCACGCGAACAGCATGTCGTCCAGCTCGCGGTCCGTCGCTTGTCGCGCAATGTCGATGCGCCCCTTCTTCTTGTGGTCGTTGTAGGCCGGCATCAGATCTTCCGGCCCCTTCACGCGCGAGAGATACGGCGTCGCCAGCACCATGCTCCCGTCGTCGAACACCTTCATTTCGAGGACATCGGTGCCCTCGTCGATGAACTTGGGCAGTTTCGACAGGTCCGGCAGCTTCACCACACGGATCTGTTTGTTCCGTTTGAACTTCTCGAAGTTGTTGAAGGCTTCGAGCGCTTCCGGCGTGAAACTCGGCGCGGCCACGCCCTCCACGATGGTCTGCATGATCTCTGCAGCCGTGTCCGCCTCGACTTCCGTGTTGAACACGACCACACTGCCGAACGCCGCCTGCGCGTCCGCATCGCGCGCGCGCTGGTACACCTCGGCCTGCGGCATGTCGCCGACGCGGATGGCCACACCCGACGGGTTGCAGTGTTTCATCACCGCGCACGCCGGCCGTTGCATGAACTTCAGAATCCCCACCGCGTGGTGCATGTCCTCGACGTTCGTTTGCGACAGCCCGCTCTTGCCCGTTTTCAGCATTTCGTAGCCGCCCAGGACCACGTTGCCTTCGGCCGGGCGGTAGAAGGCGGCGGGCTGGTGCGGGTTCGTGCCGTACCGCAGGTTCTCGACCTTGGCGTACTGCCGCCCCAACACCTCCACGCTGTCGGGGAAATCGCCCTCCGTCCGCGTGCGATACATCTGCTTGAGATCTTTTTCTGCCATGGTTGTCTCTCCCATGCCTCGCGGCGGTTCGCAGCAAACCCCGTCGAGG
>JAAEQP010000852.1 GCA_024231375.1 bacterium
GACGGCCTACATCCTTGAGGCCATCCTGAGTACGGGCGACACCGGTCCCGGCACTCAGAAAGCCATCGACTACCTGCGCGCCAATTGGCAGGATGCCAAGGACGCGTATACGTTGGCGTTGCTTTCCAACGCGCTGGTGGCGTGGAATCCGAAGGACGCGTGGACGCTTCAGGTGCTGGAGCGTCTGTACGAGGCGCGTGAGGAAGACGACGAAACCGCCCACTGGAAGGGCGGCACGGGCACGGTGACCTTCTCGCACGGCGACGCGGCGGACATCGAGACGACGGCGCTGGCGGCGATTGCGTTCATGCGGGCGGGCCGGTACCCGGAGACCACGTCGAAGGCGTTGACCTACCTGATTCGCAAGAAGAGCGCCCACGGCAATTGGGGATCGACGCAAGCGACCATCCTGTCGCTGAAAGCCTTGATGCTGTCGATCAGCGGCCTGACCGAGGAAGCCGATGCGACCATCACGGTGACCATGAACGGCGAGGCCGTGTCGGAACTGCGCATCACCCCGGACAACTGCGACGTCATGCGCCTGGTCGACCTTGGCGAACAGACGAAGGCCGGTGCGAACACGGTTGTCCTCGACATCGAAGGCCAAGGCAGCATGATGTACCAGATCGTTGGCAGGTACTATGAGCCGTGGTCGGTCGGGAAGCCGCGCGAGAAGGCCATGACCATCGACGTGGCCTACGACCGCACGGAACTGGCCGTGAACGATATTGTGACCGCGTCGGTGAAGGTGACGAACAACCGGCCGAACGCAGCCCAAATGATCATCGTGGACCTGGGCATTCCGCCGGGATTCCAGGTGGTGACGCCCGACCTTGACGCGTTGGTGGAAGCGGGCAAGCTCAGCAAGTACGAGATGACCGGGCGGCAGGTGATCTGCTACTTCGACGAGATCGCCGCCAACGGGACCATCGAATTCGACTACACGCTGCGGGCCAAGTTCCCGCTGCGCGCGCAGACGCCGCAGTCCCGCGTGTACGAGTACTACAACCCCGAGATTGAAAGCGCTTCCGCGCCTCAGGAGATGGTGGTAGAGGAGTAGAGGGTTAGTGGCGGTCGGCTGTCGGCTTTCAGCGGTCAGCCGGAGCGGATGAGAGAAGAGTGATCGGACCGATCGGTCGGATAGGACTGATCGGTCCGATTATGGTTGCTGGCCGACCGCCGAAGACCCAGAGCCTCCCCTCAGCAATCCCCAGTTCTGGCTACGAGCGCAGCGCCGGGAGTTCGAAGACCCCTCACCCTGCCCTCTCCCGTTGGGAGAGGGTAAGAA
>JAAEQP010000853.1 GCA_024231375.1 bacterium
AAATAATTGCTTTGATCTCGAAGTCATCACGAACTGCTCGCTTTTCTCCACTCCGCGACCATCGCGTCGATACTGTCCTGAGAAATTCCCATCACACGCGCCAACTCAAAGCCGCCATCGCGCACCAGGAACCGCTGTGCCCTTCGCGCCTGCTAACGATTGCTGCCCTTCGCGTCGCTCACCGCCGACCGAATAATCGCCACTGCAAGCCGCCTGCCATGGGTTATTGTCAAAGAATCGACACAGGTCACGGCGTCGTCGGGATCGTAGATAGCCGTGATTAGCGCGCGTTCCTGGTATTCGTTAAAGGTTAGTGGTTGTTGATCCACGCTGTTTCTCCCAAAGGTAATAATTGCTGAATGCTCACGTTGTAAATTGTGGCAAGTTGCACCAACTCCCACGTCATCACACGCCGGCCACCGCTCTCCGTGATGGTCATTGCGGGTCGGTGCAGGCCCAGCCGGTTGGCGACCTCGCGTTGCGTCAGGCCGGCGGCCTCACGTGCGGCTCGGAGACGTGCGCCCAAGCGGGCATAGAATTCCTGTTCAGTCATGCAACACTCCTCAAATAATTGCTTTTATCTCGAAGCCACGGGCGATACTCACCCCACGGCACGCTGCGCCAAAGCCGGGCATTCACCCATCGAGCAAAATGGCGCAGTCGCCAGTCGGGGTTCTTTTCGCCGCTCGCTGGGTCTCGGTAGACCATTACATACGGGTCGATGCCCAGGTCTTGAAGGATACGGACACGGTGCATGTCCTCCTCAAATGTCGTGTCGTGTCCGCACAGCACATACGCCTGTAGATAAGTCGGCGCAATGCCTGCGTCCATCAGGAACCCGACGCCACGACGAAACATCCGCTCAAGTTCAACGTGATCGAACGCAACCGTCAGCCGCTTGCGCGTGTTTCGAGCGTTGCGGAAATTCACAGCCGCCAGCGCGCGGGCGATCTCCGGCGTCACCAGGCGGATGTCCAATCCCTGGCTGAAGTTCACAACCAGGCCGCGCGCGGCCATCTCGCGCAGCGTCGCAAGCGCCCAGTCCGGCATGGCGAGGAAGTTGTTGTCGAGCAGCACGACGAAGTTAGAGTGTGGGTTGATGATGTCGTCCAGGCCAGCCACAACGCGCGGCGCGCCTTCCTTGCGAGGCACAACGCAGAACGAGCACCGGCGCGGGCAACCGCGTGTCAAGAACCCCATGCCGTAATCAATGTCGTAGAGGTTGTAGTCGGGGCATATGGCTTCGACTTCAGCCGGCAGCGCATTGTCTAACCCGAACCCCGTGCCGCCGCGCTCGACGGTCGGGTATCGCTGCGCCAGCGCTTCCGCGTGCGCGCGGTTCCAAGAGAAGACACTCGATACATACGCGAGATCGACTTGGCTTGAGAACCAGGGCGTGGGAGCGAGTGTGACGGCGTCACCACGCGCTCGATGCCAGGCCGCTAATTTCATCAGTGCCAGGTTGGGAAAGCCTGAACGCCTTCCTTTTGTGTCTGCGTCAACCAGTAGAATGTTCACTAGCCACCTCCCGATACTTCCTCTCACAGACCTCGCACAGGTCCCCGAACCAGCGCCGCGCAACCAGTGTCGCCAACGCCTTCGGTATC
>JAAEQP010000854.1 GCA_024231375.1 bacterium
CTCGTCAATCCGGTCCGGGTACTCTACCGCGATGGTCTTCAACGCCCGCGCAATCGTGTTCGACCCACCCCAGGCCTGTAGCCACACCGGGGAGTCGTCGGAATCGAGAAGGGTCTCGACAATCCGGTCGGAGCCGGGTGTGGGTTCGCGCACGTCGCCCTCCAGGGCAATGTTGCCGACGAACACCTGAGAGCGGAGGTAGTCGGGTAAGGGGTAATCTTGGCTATGGTTCTTCAAGGAAGGAAAGACCGTTGCATAGGCATCGAGCTGCCGGTCGAGCCACGAGACGGGCTCCCAGTCCTTTCCGGGATGGCTCTGGTCGCCTTCCCAGTGATACTTCGAGCTGGAATGAATGAGTCCCAGGATTTCCCACTCATTGGCATACAACAAGAATCGGATCATTGAACAGCGGTCGTCCGTTTCGCCGTCGGTTGTCACAATCACCCGCGGCTTGGGCCGCGGCCGGGCGAGGCCGGCAGGGATGACCAATTCCTCATCGTCGAACGTCACCTTCACGGAGGAGTTCTCCGTGCCGGAGTTGATGAAGGGACTGTCGTATACCTTCTCCGGCGCCAGGTTGACGGGTTCGCCATTGACGGTGGGTACGCTGGAGTCGTTCACGGCCAGTCCGAGTTCGATACGTTCGCCATGCGTATCGACGAAACGATAGGCCAGCCACCCGTCACTCACGCCATAGCGGTGGCTGTCGAGGCGGTGCGTGAATTGGTCCAGGTTGTCAGAACGAGTCCTTCGACCCGCAACAAGTACCACGAGCGCGTAGGGGTCGTTGGGGCGCAGGAAGCCGTATTCGTCCCACGACGCCTCTTCCGCGTGCTGACCGCCGGTGGGGGAGAGCAACTTCACCGCGGCGTAGGAATCGCCCTCCTCGACGACGCGCCATCCGTCGTGCATGGCGATACGGTCGCGCATGGCGGGTGCGAAGTACACGCGCATCGCCTTGTTGTGAGGGTTGGCTCGGTTCATCTGCACAATCATGACGTTTTCGTGCTGGACCGCTACCTGCTGGACATAGGTCTTCGATTTGTCCGGCTCCTTCTCGTCGGGCGTGCTCTCGCATTGCGGAAAGATGCGGGCATCCGGGTCGGTGGCGAACACGATGCCCTGCCAACGGTTCTGCCCATGAATGGCCGCGTACCGGTTCGCCGCGCGGTTCGGCTCGTCCGTCTTGATCACGAAGTCCTCGCGCATCGCGGGGTCCGACAGGAAACAGCCAATGATGTGGTCGGGCGTACACCACGTGTAGCGCACGAGCCGTGAATCCTCGGCGTCCATGGAGTACCAACACCCATGCCCGCCGACGGACGGCAAGGTGTCGAGGGGCTTCATCTTGCCGGGCCGTCGCGAAACGTAGGCATATTCTCCGCGCGCATCGGGATTCGTCGCCAGCTTCTGAACTACGCCGGGGAGGGCATAGGTGCTCGATGCCAGACAAAGATTGAATCCCTGAATGGGATGGCGCGAGATGCCCGTGTTCGTCCATTCGCCCTCGGTCAGCAGGTATTGCCCCATCTGCCACCAGGAATCCGCGTGGCCTCTGCGCGAGTAATCGCCCTGGTAGCACCGCGCCTTGCCGCCGCCGCGGACGCCGTTGAGTTGCTCGATAGACCAATCGGCCCAGGTCAGATGGATCAGGTTTGTGGCTGACTCGCGGAGGCTGGGGTCCTCGGCGAACTCGGCGACGTTCAGCAACTCGGGGATGAAGTACTTCCCGTAGGTGGGAGATGCGACTTCGATGAAGAGGCCGTTCTGAATCCGTTCTCCGCAGTACAAGCGGAAGTACCTAGACCACGCGCTCGAATGCTCGGCGGGAGAGCCCCCATCAGGAAGACGCCGACCGCTGTATTTCGGGTGCCGGGCAAGGGCCTGTACCGCAAGAAAGGCGTTGCCAAGGTCCATGAGGTCGTGGTTTTCGCTGCCTTGAATGAACCACACGTACTTCAAGTCCGCGCGGGTCAGTGAACTCTTGGCCTGGGCGTAGTTCCAGAAGAGTTTCTCGATCCGGGTCACTTGGTTCTTGCCGAGCCTTCCCGAGAAGCGCGCTTCCTCACGTCCGAACACGTAGTACAGGCGCGTCCAGGTCCGCATCTGCCATTTGAAGCGCTCATCGGCGACGGTCGGTGTCAGCACGGTTTCGTCGCCCATGGCGGCGTCGAACGCTTCGTCCAAGGCGGCATTCGCCGCATTCAGATCCTGCCCGAGCCAGAGTCCCGCGAACCCACGGTTGAGGGCACAGGCCTTGTCGTCCCGTGCGAGGGCGTCGAAGAACGCGTCCGGATCGCCTTTCGCAGAGGCTGGCAGAGAGGCCAGCAGGACCACAAGACCCAATAGACACAGGTGGAATCCGTTTCCCGCGTGTCGGGCCCCGATCCATGACATGCTGCGCCCTCCCCGATAGGCTTCCTTCATCGCTCGCACCATGCTACGATCCGCATCGGTCCGCTCGCAAGGCGGCTACCTTAAGGAGATAGAATCCGTGAACTACGAAGGCGTGATCATCGGCCTCGCGGCATTTGTCATCATCGGCGTGTTTCATCCCGTTGTCATCAAGGGCGAATACTACTTCGGCGCCCGCATCTGGCCCATCTTCCTGGTGGTCGGGCTTGCGAGCGTCATCGCTTCTCTCTTCATCGAACGTACGTTCGTCGCCGCACTGTTGGGCGTGTTCGGCTTCACATGTCTGTGGACCATCAAGGAGTTGTACGAACAAGAAGAACGCGTCAAGAAGGGCTGGTTCCCGGCCAACCCGAACCGGAAGACGGAGTAGGCGTCTGCCCATGGTTTCACTCCGTACACTGAACATCCTCGCCGCTGTCGTCTGGTACATCGGCGGCGTGGTTCTGCTGACGAAAGCCGGAAGCCTCTTGCTGGAGGCCCGCGCCCTGCAGCCTGATGGTGCCGGCCTCTGGATTGCGCCGGCTCTGGGACTCGTCGCAGGTGCACTCAAAGCGCGCTTCCTCTTCAGCAAGGCGTGCGTTAAGAATCTCGCCCGTATCGCGTCGTTGGAGAACCCGAAGCTCTGGCAGTTCTACCGGCCCGGCTTCTTCCTCTTCCTCGCTGCCATGATCATTCTTGGCGCGACGCTATCCCGGCTGGCCCACGGCAACTACGGTTTCCTTCTTGGCGTGGGCGCCTTGGACCTGAGTCTGTCCGTCGCGCTACTGGGCAGCAGTGTCGTGTTCTGGCGACAGCGCGCCTTCAGACGGTGACATACACTTGGCGGTCACCTTTTCTCCGCCAACAACTCCACACAATCCAGAATCTCACCCCGCAGCCCATCCACAGCGTCGTCGTTGTTCGTCGCGTCGAGCACGTATCGGGCGGCGCCGAGAGTAACCTCGTCGAGAGACTGGTTGGCCAGGGCGGGCAAGCTGGTTTCCAGCAGTGTGCGGATTGCGTCGGCCGCCGGGCCGGCCGTGCCTGTCTCCAACCGGTCGCGGAGGGCGATGACGATACGCGCGTCTTCCATGCCTTCCCGCACCGCTTCCCACCGGCGCGAGGCGGTGTGGGTTTCGTCGTCGTTGACGTACACCAGCGGGTATTCGTCGCGGATGGCGTCCCACATGGACGGACCAACGTTGTAGCACCAGTAGCCGATGCCGGTGGCGCCGAAGTTCAGTCCGAATAACGGCGCAAGGCGGAACTGTCCCGCCACGTTGATGGTCTTCGTGTTCGCGCCGATGGGACGAGCGTAGGAGTATCCGCAGTCGTACGACCACAGTATCTTGCCGCTGCTTCTGAGGAACTTCATCGTTTGCGTGGTCTCTTGCAGCATGTAGTAGCCCGGACACCAGATAGCGGCCACTTCGTTGAGCGCCTCGAACATGCCGAGGTCGCCGCCGCCGTTGACGTAGAACTTCAGACCGGGCCGCGCCTTCAGGCCCTGCCGCGCGAAGGCGATGTAGTGGTGTACCGTATCCCACCCGTGTCCGCCGGGTTCGTCGTGAGGATACAGGGCCACGCGCTCCTCGGAGATGCCCGTCGTGTCGAGGTGCGCGAAGAGTTGGTCGAGGTACGCCGTTAGCCGCGGCACGTAACCAGCCTCTTCCATCGGCACGCCCAAGGCGGGGATGCCGCTCATCAGCAGGTACACGTCGTGACCGGCCATGGGGGCAACGAACTCGTCCAGCGCCGAGAAATCCACCTCGACCGACCCTCCGTCGCCCACTTTAGCAGGCGGCAGCGACGTTACAAACACCGTGCTGCCGTGGGCCAGGAGATCCTGCACGGCGTCGGCGTTGTACTGAGCCCAGCAGCACAACCGCATTTGGTCGAACCCGGCCATTTCGAAGGGAAGCACCTCGAACTCGACCTCGGCAGTCGCCTGGGATGTGCCGGTATCGAACGAGACTGAAACCGAGTGAACGCCGGAATCCGCTTCCGCAAGATCGATGTCCAGCCAAACCTCGCGGGTTTCCAGCGATGGGATTGTGAGCGTTGATTCGCCTAGCGGCACAATAGCGTCCCACGCGGTCGTGCCCTGGTTTGTAGGCACGGCCTTCACTTCACACGGATCCACATCAATATTCTCCGTGGCCGTATGGACATTCACCTTGACCTCAACCGGCTTCAACGTGACATTCAGGAGCTTCACCGACACCGGTTCGTGTTCGCCGACAATACATCTTCGTTCGATACGTAGCGGGGTGGCGACCGCGGCGGGCAACTGCCCGTTCACATCCCGGTTCTCCCATGTCGTGCCTTCAAACGCAACGATCTGGCTTGCCGGGGCCTCGGCGAGGATCGCCTCCGCGGCACGCGCCAGCGCCAGCGCGCGATCCGACCGGGCGTTCAATGCGGCTGTGCGCGCATCCAGTGCTTCGCGGAACTCAGGCGCAGATCCTGGCGCGGCGGCCTGCAGCGACGCCAGCACAGTCCCCTCCGCTTCAATCCCAGCGCTTTCATCGGCCATGGCCGCTTTCGGCGGACTGTCCTTCGCAACCGTCGATGCTTGGTCCACAGCACCCCGCAGGGTCAGCGCGGCACGCTTCGCCAAGGCTTGGTCGTTTATGTACGGGTGCAGCGTCACCTTCTTGGCGCCCGCAAGCAGCGTCGCGCCAGACGCATCGAGGAGCGACCACTCGAACCGGTACTCGCCGGGGGCGGTGATGGACAGCGGCACTTCGAGTACTCCGCTGCGGCCAATGACCTTGCCCGTGGCCGCCTGACGCGACCCGTCCGGCCCCACGCACGCCGCCTCCGCCCGCAACGCGCTATCGCCGGGGTTCGGATTCACGATGCGGAACGTGACGCAGCTCCCCGTGAGGAGGGCATCCCAACGCAGATTTTCGGGCGTCATACGCAGCACGTCGGACTGTGCCAACCCGAGCCACGCGCCCGTGAGACGGTTGTTGCCTCGATACGTGCGCCACTGGGCCGTCGTGTCGACGGGGGCAGTTGTCCCGAAACAGAACATGCGGCCCGATTCGCCACCCGTCACCGCGAATTCGAGGCCCGGCCGGTCCTTCACGATATCGCCGAAGGCCGTCGTCACGTTAATGGTGCGGTTGTCGAACTGGTAGCTGAACACCACCGCGCCGGACCCGTCGAACACCAGCAGGTTGCCCCGTTGCGTGCATAGCACGTATTCGAGCGCACCGTCGCCGTCCATGTCGATGATGGCGCCCGATGCCAGACTGCGTCCCTGGGTGTCGATGTCCCAGACGACACGTCCGTCTTCGTCGAAGCGGTACAGCACCCCCAACTGGGTGACCACGAACAGGTCGGCCCGGCCGTCGTTGTCGAGGTCGCCCGCCGAGAGTGCCGAAGCCACTGCGCCCCGAGTAGGCCGTTCCCACAGGACCTTGCCTCCGCCGTCGAGACAGTAGATTCGTTCCTGGCGGGACGCCGCCGCGACGCGAACCTGCCCTTTGGAGTCACCGAATATAATGGGCGACGACGTGGCCCAATCGGGCGACGTGCCGCCCACCGCGAACTCCCATATCGGATCGCCAGACGCACTCAACGCGAAGACCTTGCCTGCGCCCGTTGCCATGACGATTTCGAGGAGGCCATCGCCGTCCAGATCGCCCACGGCC
>JAAEQP010000855.1 GCA_024231375.1 bacterium
GCCGACGGTCTCCGGGCACCCTGTGACGTTGGACGTGATCACAGCCATACCGGCACGCATGCCTTCGAGCAGTGCCATGGAGGCGTTCTCCCGCTCGGATGGCAGGCACAGGATGGCGCTGGTGTCGTACAGGTCCTGCAACTCCGGCGAGTCGTGGTCGAGCCAGCCGTGGAAATGGACGGGAACATGGAGGCCGGCCGCAATCGACTCCAGTTCCTCGCGAAAAGGGCCGTCCCCCGCGACGTGGACCTCGTAGTCGGTATCGACGCCTTTGAGTGCGGCGAGAATATGCTGGAACCCCTTGCGAGGCAGGAGACGTCCGCACAGAAGAATACGCCGCTGCTTGGCGGGCGGCGGTTTGCTGGGCATGTGAATTCCGTTCGGAATGAAATCCACGTCCGCGTGACCGATGTTGGTGTGTATGAGGTCCGAGAGGTAGCGCGATGGCGCCGTGATGCGTGCGGCCTTGCGTACCATGAGCCGAAGCAGGGGGGGCGTAATCTTGTGTTCCAGCGTGAACCGGTCCGGATTGTATCCGGGAACATCGGAGCCGTGGGCGGTCAACACGTAGGGGACCCGCGCGAATCGTGTGGCGGCATAGGCCAGTGGGCCGCAAGGGATGATGAAATGGCAGTGAATGATGTCATAGTGGCCGCTACGCAACAGACGGACGAGACGTGGGAACGCAGAGGCGACGAACGACGCCATCTCGTGTGTTCGGCACGTGGCGGCTTTGGCTCGCAACGCCGGGACCCGCGTGATGCGCACGCCGGCGCGTTCCTCTTCCCGCGGCAGTCCGCGAAACGCCATTGTCACCAGATGCGTGTCGTGGCCGCGCGTGGCGAAATGTTCGGCGAGTTCCTGTGAAACAAGGCCCCCGCCTCCCCCAAGCGGCGGAAGCTCGTAGTTCAAGACGAGTATACGCATCACATCCCCCAGGACGTACTGCCATCCAATCGAAGTATACCATGGGCACTGTCCGGGAAGGGGATGTCACGCGCGTTTGCGGACGGGGACCTAGCCACGTGTCCGTGCCAGCATGACGGCGTGGATGCGAAACTCGTGGCCGGTGCTGTTCTCGTCGCGTTCGTCGGTCAAGGTGATGCGCAGAGTGTGGGGACCGGGGGCGAGATCGCGCGCGACGAGTTCGTAGGGGGTGTAGCCGCCCCAGTCGGCGTCGAAGTGGGCGTCCATCCGCACGGGATCGCCGTCGTCGATCTGTGCTTCGGCGATGCCCATGGCGCCTTTGATGCGGTAGAAGAGGATGCCCACGGCTTCGGCGTCGATCTGGAACTCGATTTCGCTCCCCGGCGTATCGGCCTTCCATCCGGCTTTGAAGTAGCGTTCCTCGGTCGTGTCCCCAAACGAGGTCCACCCTTTGCTGGTGATCGGCGTGATGTCGCCGAGGCTTCGGAACGTGGCGAATTCGAAGAGGTCGGTGTGCAGTGGGGTTGGTACCGGTGGGATGCCCGGCATGCCCGAGAGGCTCGCGTCGTCGGGCATGCGTTTATAGAGGGCGTCAAGCAGGAACGTGACAAAGGTCGCGCAGTAGGCGTGGCCTTGGTCGTTCGGATGTACGGCATCGGCTTCGATGTCTTCCCACGCGATGTGCTTCGCTTGGACCTCGGGCCAGAGGGCGTCGCGGAAACTGACCATGGGGATGCCGTAATGCCGACAGATGGGTTCATGGGTATCCTGGGTGTTTCCTCCGTCGCTGTGCATGGTGAATAGGGCGACGACCGCGGGTTGCTTGGGATGGTTGAGGATTTGACGGACGAGTCCTTCGAAGGTGTCGCGGTACAGGGGCGTGTTACGGTCGTTGACGGCGTATTCGACGACGACGAAGTCGGGGTTGTGGGATAGCAGGTGCTTGCCGGCTCGATGGGCGCCAATCTCTGAACCCGTCGCGCCGATACCGGCGTTCACGAATTCGATATCTGCCTTGGGGAAGGTTTCCCGCCACCATTGGGCGATGCGGTTGCCGTAGACGAACTCGGGTTTGGTGGTGACGGCCCCTTGTGTGATGGACCCGCCGATGACGGACACGACAACGGGCTCGCCGCGCCGGGCTTTGGTCAGCACGCGCTGGAGGCGCGCCGTGTTGCCGGCATCGACCTGGGAGCAAGCCATGACTTCATCGAGTATGCTGGGCAGGTCCACGGTGCCGTTCTCCTTTGCTGCCGGTTGAGACCAACCGGCTACCGCAGTCAACACACAGATTGTCGTGACAATCGCGCGATGCACGAAGCGTTCTTTCATGACTGTCCTCCCAACTCGCGTACGCGCTGGTGTATCAGGTCGTAGGCGAAGGTCAATTCATCAATGGTGCAATGGTCCTGCACGTAGTGGGTCGTGCAGAAGAGCAACCCGCCGTCGGCGAAGAGGGACAGCACGCGTTCGATCTCGGCCGCCAGGGCGTCGTGCTTGCCGAAGCCGAGGGTCGTTTGGATGTCGAGTCCACCCATGACGGCGAAGTCGCGGCCGTGATTGGCCTTCTGATGGGCGAGCGACATGCCTGCCGACTCCTGCCAGGGATGAACCACGTCGTACCCGAGATCCACGATGCCGTCGATGACGGAATTGACGTTGCCGTCGCTATGGAGACTGAGGAATGCGCCGCGTGCCTTCACCGCGTCGGTCGTGATCTTGTGGTAGGGGTAGATGTGGGATCGCCAGATGTCGGTGCTGAACATGAGGCCGTTCTGGGCGCCCCAGTCGTCGGACACATGCACCATGTCCACGCCGAGGTCGAGGCAGTTCATGGCAAAGGCGCGGTTCCATTCCGCCTGACGTCGGTACACCTCGTGCAGGTCGTCGGCGTACATGAGCAGATAGAGCAGGTGGTTCTCGATGCCGAACAAGCCGTTCAGCGCTTCGAAGATGCCCGGGGTCTGGACGTACACGAAGCGGTCGCGTTCTTCCTTGTGGTGGTGGACCTGGTCGACGATGTCCTGGTATGCGGTCGTGTCGTTCGGGTCGGTCAGTGATAGGTCCAAGGCGGCGGGTGGGTCGATGGCGCCGCCTTTGTTGGCGTTGAGGGCGTCGACCTCGTCGCCGATGTATGTGCCGGGTCCGCCGAAGAGGTGAGCGAAATCGAACTCGTAGTGATCCTCGAAGGCCTCGACGGACCCGAAGGCTTCGGTGATGGGTTTCTCGAGGTTGGCGCGCACCCAACCGTAGATGGGGATCCGGTCCGGCCGCTCGTGGCGGATGGTTCGGATTACGCGGTCTCGTGAGGTCATCGTAGTTCCTCTCGTGAGCAAGAAAACGGGGACTGTGGGGCTGTTGAAATAGTCTCAGTCTCTCACGCGTAGGCCGCGATAAGCGGGGGACAGCCACCCATTGTTGCCCTAAGAAGGCCAATAATGGGACGCAAGAGCTTGGCAGTCCCCGTTTGTCGCTTCTGCTCTTGAGGGATCATGACAATTTCAACAGCCCCGCTGTCCCTGTTCTCGCTGGGGCGTTACGGTACCTTGGCGAATACGACATGTCAACGAGTCGGATTTGCATCAGGCCGCTGGGTGTACCATGCTGTCTTGAGCAGAAGGGGGATTTGGACCATGCGTGTTGGACGGTGCGTTTGTGTGATTGCTTCGTTGGGCGCCTTCGCCTTGTTCGGTTGGGCAGAGGACGGGGATATCGAGGCGGCCCACGAAGCCGCCCAAGCGAAGCCGCGCCGCATCATATTCAACAACGATGGCGACGATGTGGCGTTCAAGGCGGAGGCAGCCACGCCGGACGGGTTGTGGGCGGTGCGTGGCGCGCGTGTGGTGGACAGTCAGACGGATGCCATGGCCTACTGCGTCAATATTGCGCTTGGCATGTTTCGACTTGATTGTCCTCTCGGCGACACGCTCACGAGGACCGTGACAGACGAACAGCGCAACATCGTGGCCGAACTCCGTGACCAGGGGACGGACGGCCTGCGGGTGATGACGGAACGGTGCCACGCGGCGGATATCGAAATACACGTGTCGTTCCGCATGAACGACATCCACGACGGGGTGAAGCCGGAGTGGGGCGAGGTCTTCCTGCCTACGTTGAAGAAAGAGCATCCGGAGTGGTTGCACGGGACGGCGGATGAGAAACCCAAGCACGGATATTGGAGCGGGTTGGACTACGGTCGGCCCGAGGTGCGTGACTATGTGGTCCGCATGGTACGGCATTTTGTCGAGTCCTACGACGTGGACGGTGTGGAATTGGACTTCTGGCGGCATCCGCCGCATTTCACAACGTGCGCGTGGGGGGAGATGGCCACGGACGAGCAACGCGCCATGATGACCACCATGATGCGGCGCATACGCGAGGATGTGCTGCGCGTGGAACGCGAACGAAATCGTCCGCTTCTGTTGGGCGTGCGTATCCTGGAAAGCGTGCCCATCTGCCGGGACCAGGGGCTGGACCTTCCCAAGTGGTTGGAGGAGGACTTGGTCGACTGGTTCGCGACGGGCGAATTCACGCAGGAAGCATGGCCGGACCTCATCGCGCTGGGGCATCGCCACGGTGTCCCTGTGTATGCGGGACTGCGGAGGAATCTACGTCCCGAGGACGGGTACTTGGAATCCCTGCGCGGTCAGGCGTTGGTTGCCCACAAACTCGGCGCAGACGGCGTCTACTTCTTCAACATCTTTCCGGAATGGGTGGAGGAAACGTATCAATCGCAGGAACCTTTCTTTATGTGGGGCGAGGTCGAATGCCTTGAAAGACTGGACAAGGTCTACAGCTTCTCGCGGCCGGATGGGTTGCTGCGGAGCTACCTGGGTCCGGCGGCCAAGCATTTGCGCACGCGGTCCATTGGGAAAGCCCCGGCTCTGATCGTCGCGCCGGATGCGACGGTGACACTGCCTTTGTACGTGGGAGACGCGTTGGAGACCCCACGGCCGACGGCACGTGTGCGTGTGACGTTTGCGGACAAGGTGGAGCCGGTGGCGTTGGACGTTGCGCTGAATGGTGTGGCGTGCGTGGCGAGTCCTGATGCGGTGGCGTTGCCTCGGCGTTTGTACGATTGCCCGGTGGACGCGGCCAGGAGTGGCGACAACACGGTCGAGTTGACGAATACCGGTAGCGAGGCGGTGCGGCTGCTGGACTTGCGGTTGAATCTGGATTATGAATGAGGTCAGGCACGATCCCGGAACTTCCTGATTGCATATCACCCGAGGGATAAGCGGAACGCAATAGCCGGTTGACAACCAAGAGGGACATGGGGGATATGGTCCAAGAACGCCAGAGTAGGCGCGCATTCCTGTCGATGGCGGCCGCCGCGGCCTTGGGCGGTTGCGCGACGAGGGAGGCCGTATCCGCGCGCGGGGGGCTACACGGTTCACGGCCGAATATTGTGTTCATATTATCCGACGATTTGTCGTACTTCGACCTGAGTTTCCTCGGACAAACCCACTACACTACCCCGAACATCGACCGGCTAGCGGAAGAGGGGGTGGTATTCACCAACGCCTACGCCGGGGCACCGGAATGTGCGCCGTCGCGCGCAAGCCTGATGACGGGGATGCATATGGGCCATTGCCGGGTGCGCGCCAACCGATCCGCGCGTGGTCAGGACCACCTGTGTTCTGAAGACCTCACGGTGGCGGAAGTGTTGAAGGAGGCCGGGTACGCG
Organism: bacterium; assembly: GCA_024231375.1. Next base: position 5,615 of record JAAEQP010000855.1, read on the forward strand.
ACGGGATTCGCGGGGAAATGGGGTGTCGGGTTGCCGGGTTCCCCTGGTACCCCCGACAAGAAGGGCTTCGACTACAGCTTTGGCTACTACGACCAGGGCCGGGCTCATACGTTCTACCCCCATTACCTGATAGAGAATGGGCGGGAAGTGCCGTTGCCCGGTAACTACGGATTCAACATGGACCGTGTCTATACGTACAACCGTCGGCCCGTGGAGAATCTCGACGACGTGGCGAACCGATACGACGAGGCGGGACGGTTGGTGGCGGACGGTGTGGCGGACCCGGCCGCGGTGGTGTATTCGGAGGACCTTATCCTCGACAAGGCGCTGGGGTTCATCCGGTACCATTCCGATGAGCCGTTCTTCCTGTACTACGCGACGCAACTGCCGCACGGTCCGTGCATCGTGCCCGAACTGGGCCGCTTCAAAGACAAGCCGTGGGACCTGAAACACCGCGAATGGGCCGCCATGGTCGAACGGCTGGACCGCAGCGTTGGCTCGCTGGTTGAAGAACTCAAAGGGCAGGGCGTTTACGATAACACCGTCATCTTCTTCGCTGGAGACAACGGGTATAGCCAATATGGGTACTTTGGACGCAAGGCGTGGGAGGACGATCCCCTGTTTCGGAACAAGGGTCCGTGGCACAAAGGCAAGTTCGTGTGTACCGACGGAGGAGGACGCGTGCCCTTCGTTGTCAGTTCTCCCGGCTGCATCCGTCCCGGTACCACGGACCGGCTCACGCCGTTGTACGACTTCTTGGCGACCGCCGCCGGCCTCGCGGGAGTGACGCCACGGGAGAAAACGGACGGGCTCAGCCTTGTGCCCCTGCTGGAGGGCCGTCACGAGCGACAATGCGCGCACGCATCGATCTACTGGGAGAACGGCACCAAGAGTCCACACGCCCAGGCCGTGCGCATGGGGCCCTGGTTCGCGTATCGGGAGCATCCGGACAAGCCGGTGCAGTTGTACGACGTGGAGATTGACGTGTCGTGCGCGACGGATGTCGCGGGGGAGCACCCCGTAATCGTGAAGCGTGCGTTGGCTGTCTTCGAGGAGTGCCACGTGGATAGCGAGTGGTATACGAATCCCGGCGATGCGCCAGCCGTGGTCAAGGCGCGCAAGGCGCGTGCAGAGGCCGAGGGGACGCTTCAGACGCCGACCCGGCCGAATACGCGATGCCCGGACGGGGAGGGTCGTTGAAGGAGTCTGGGCCCTGGCGCGTAGCCTGCGATGGCAACGCGATTGGACTGGCGGAGTTGGACAAGACCCCTCACCCTGCCCTCTCCCGCTGGGAGAGGGTAGGAACGGGCCCGTGGCCCACACGGCTGCGGATGGGTATACTTCGCCGATGTTGTCGATATGGCGCGGTAGGGAAGTCGGGAGGGTTGATTCCGTGAGACACCTTGCATGGTATGGGGGGATTGCGATCATGGCGGCTGCACTGTCCGCGAATGCACGAGAGTTCTATGTCGCGCCAGACGGGGCTGACGCCAATCCCGGAACACAGGACCAGCCTTTCGCGACCCTTGGCCGGGCGCGGGATGCGGTCCGGGAAGCGAAGGCGGCGGCGGACGGACCCATCACGGTGTGGGTGCGCGGCGGGACGTATGCACTGACCGAGCCGGTGGTGTTTGGCCCTGACGATTCGGGCACGAAGGAGTGCCCGGTGGTGTATGCGGCCTATGGCGACGAAGAGCCTGTGTTTACGGGCGCGAAGGCCGTCACGGGCTGGAAGAAGGGTGAAGGCGAGCTGTGGACAACCGAGATTCCCGAAGTGAAGGCGGGGGACTGGTACTTCCGGCAGTTGTTCATGAACGGCGAGCGACGGGCGCGGGCGCGATTGCCGTTTGAGGGATACCACACGATTGCCGGGCCTACTGAACCCCGCAAGTTCGGGTTCGAGTACAAGCCGGGCGATATCGACGCGAACTGGCACAACATTGACGACGTGGAAGTGGTGGTGCTTCAGTTCTGGACCGAGGCGCGCCAGCGCATCGCGGCCATTGACCAGGACAAGAATATCGTGAAGTTCACGAGCCAGGTGTTCCGTCCGGCGGACTGGAACAAGGGCTACTACATCGAGAACGTGCGTGAGGGCCTGTTGCGTCCTGGCGACTGGTATCTGGATCGGAAGACGGGCGTGATCGAGTACTGGGCCATGCCCGGCGAGGACATGACCAGCGTCGAAGCGGTTGCGCCGGTGGCTCGGCACTGGATTCGGGTGGAGGGTGACTACGAATCCGGACGCTACGTGGAGTACCTGACGTTTCGGGGGTTCACGTTTCAGTACACGAGTTGGCGGCTCGAAGAGGGCTTGGGCTACAGCTATCCTCAGGCGGCGGTGTCCATCACGCCGGGTGAACTGCTCTGGGCCGGGCATCCGTCCGAAGGGTTGAGCACACCCCAATCGCAGATTGAAGTGCCCGCGGGCATCTTTGCGCGAGGCGCGCGGCACGTGGCCTTTGAAGACAACGAGATCGCCCATACCGGGGCGTGGGGCATTGACCTGTCGCTGGGTTGTCAGGACAACACGGTGGTTGGCAACCACGTGTGCGATCTGGGCGCGGGCGGCGTGCGCGTGGGCGGTACGGACGTGACCTTCGACGATGAAGAAGAGGCGTGCCGAAACGTGGTGTCCGACAACCACATTCACGACGGGTGCAACGTGTACCTGGGCGCGCCGGGCGTGTGGATCGGGCAGAGCAGCGGCAATCGGGTCGCCCACAACGAGATCCACGGCGCTTTCGAATGGGCCATTTCGGTGGGATGGACCTGGGGGTACATGCCACCGAACCGGGCGCGCGACAACGTGATCGAATACAACCACGTGCATCACTTGGGCGACGGACCGCTGGGCACGCACGGGGCCATCTATTTCGTGGGCGTGCAGCCGGGGTCCACGGCACGCTACAACCTGGTCCACGACATTCGCGGCGGCGGGTCGGGTCTGGTGCTGGACAATGCGTGTGCGGGAATCGTGCTCGAGTACAACGTGGTGCATCACTGCCAGTACGCGTCGTTCATGAGCAATCACAATGTGGTGGGCAACATCATCCAGAACAACGTATTTGCGATGGCGGAGGAGACCCAGATTCACCGAATCGGCGATCTGCCGCGTGACGCGTCGAAGGTGCATCAGACCGGCGTGGCTTACCGGAACATCTGGTACTGGAAGGACGCCAAGCTCTTCCGACGCGACGATTGGCCCAATTACGACATGATCATCGACTACAACGTCTACTACGATTGCACGGATGGCAGCGAGACCAAGTTCCTGTCCCACACCTTCGCCGAATGGCAGGAAAAGGGTGTGGACAAGGCTTCGGTCTTCGGGGACCCGCTGTTCGTCGATCCGGACAACAATGATTACAGGCTCAAACCCGAGTCGCCCGCATTTGCGCTGGGATTTCGGCCAATTGACCTGAGCACCGTAGGGCCACGGCCCCGGTAGGGAGTGTTTTCATGCGTCCTGTTGCTATTGCGGTGTTGATGGCCTTTCACGTTGCTGCCTGGGGTGCGGAGACCGACATTCGAATCACCGACCTGAGCGTGTGCCAGCCAGCCGAGGCCCTGTCGGACGTCATGGAACAGGGGCATTGGCAGCGCATCCCCTACGAAGCCGATGGGTTCGGCGGTGTCATGGTGGGGGCGTGGTCATTTGTGCATGCGCCCGAGATCACGCTGCCGTTGAACCGTGAAGGATGGCATCGGGTCTACATTGGGTATTGGAATCCCATGTTCGATTGGGACGACGAACCGATGATGAGGGTCCGGTTCAGCGACGAGGCTGGTTTCCGACTGATGCGGGGGCCGGGGCGGGCGGACACGTTTCAGGCGACGTTTTTGCGGGAGACGTTCTATGCATGCGCTGACCTGACGGGACGCGACTTGGTGTTCGGGAAGGCGAACGGACTGAAAGGGCAGAAGGCCTACTACGCCTACGTTAGGTTGGTGCCGATGTCGGCGGAGGACACCGAGCGTGAGCAGCAGGACCGCGCGGACCGGAGCACGCGCCGACTGACCTCGGTCATCGACGGGCTCAGCTACTTCCATTGGGGCGAGTTCCAGACGAAGCAGGACATCCTTTCCCTGGTGGAGGCCTACCGGAATTCGGACATCGAGCGCGTCATCTGGGCCGTCAACTACGGGGAGCGCGTCAACTATCCGAGCCGTGTGCCGGGGGCTGTGAACGTGGATCGCTATAGCCGCGGAGGCCTGGCTCGACCCGGAGATGGTGCGGCGTATATCGAGGGCGAGAAGCACATGCACGACGCCTTGCTGGCGATGCAGGAGCAGGGGATTGTGCCCCAACGGGTGGCGGCGGAGCATGCGCGATCCATGGGGATTCGGTTCTGCGGCATGATGCGGCTTGGCATCCTGGGGCCGATCCCTCACGAGCCAGAGGGTGAACGGCTGCTCTCGAAGCATCCCGAGTATCGGCAGGTGCTGGCGAACGGCGTGGCCATCGAAAAGGCCAGCTATGCGTTTCCCGAGGTGCGCCAACTCATGCTGGATGTGCTTCGCGAATCGGTGACGGAGTTGGGGTTGGACGGCATGAATCTGTGTTTTGTGCGGGGTCCGCACCTGATGCAATACGAACAACCGATTCTGGACGCGTGCCGGGCCAAGTTTGACAAGGACGCGCGTGAACTCGAGTACAACGACCCGGCCCTGTGTGAAATTCGCGGTGATTTCATGACGGAATTCCTACGCGATGCGCGGCGCGTGCTGGACGAGGTGGGTGAGGTCCAAGGGCGGAAGCTTGAACTGTCGATTTGGGCGTGGCCTACGACGCAGACTGTGTGGATGGGGGGCACGCCGATACAGGAAGGACTCGACATCAAGGCCTGGATCGCGGAGGGGCTGTTGGACGACGTGATCTTCCAGGAAGGCGTGGACCCGGAATGCCAGGAGTTGTGCAAGGAGCATGGCTGCACGTTTACGTTGTTCACGGGGTATCGCCAGGCAAAGGCCATGAAGCCCGTGACCATCGCTACGGCCTACGGCGCCGGCGTGGAACGGTTCGCGTGGTGGGACATGGATATCCGGCAGATCACCGTCACCGACTGGGCCTGGATGCGGCGCGTCGGCCACCGCGAGGAGATGTTTTCGTGGGATGGGGCGCCTTACGAGATCAGGTCTACGCGGTTGCGGACCGTGGGCGGGGCGGATGTGATGCATGCGCTTGAGCAGTCGGTGTATTCGGGGGGGTGACGCGCGCCGGGGCGGCGCGATCCGAAGAAGGCGCAGACGCCTTCTTCTGGGTGCGGCTCCGTCAGGGTGTTGGCATGGGGGGGGATGGCTTCGGTCGCGGGGTGTGGCGCGGTCTGAGCGCGGCCTAGAGGCCGCGACCCGTCACAGCAGGGTCGCCCTGCGGCGAAATCACGGAAAACCCCATGCGCGGCTTGCGCTGGGGGAGCGGTTGGTGTAGGCTTGGCGGAATACGCGTTGAGGGTGATCGGCGCGTAATTTGCCCGATCGACGACTGGGCGTCGTTGCCGGGCCATCTCGACTGGGGTGTTTCACGCTTCGCGCATAGGAGGATTCTACGCTCATGCTTCACGAACCAGCTTCCCAAGGGGGACCCGATCCAGCCGCCTCATATAAGATGCGGTTGGGGGTCTATATGTTCATTGCCTACGCCCTGTTCTACGCAGGGTTTGTGGCGATCAATACGTTCAAGCCCACGATGATGGAATCGACGGTATTCCTCGGCCTGAATCTGGCAGTGGTGTACGGTTTCGGTTTGATAATCGTGGCCTTGATTCTGGCCCTTATCTACAACCACCTGTGTTCGACGAAGGAAGCCGCCATGGGCGACTCGCAGGACGGATCCCAGGGGGAGGATGCATAAATGGCTGTCGCACTGTTCGTTCTATTCGTCACCCTGGTTCTGGTTCTGTCGTTCTACTTCGCGCGTAAGACCAAATCGGCCTCCGGCTACTTCGCCGCGGGCGGGCAAATCCATTGGGGCGTGAACGGCATCGCCTTTGCGGGCGACTACCTCAGCGCAGCGTCGTTCCTCGGCATCTGCGGCATGATCGCCACCGTCGGGTACGACGGATTTCTCTATTCCATCGGCTATCTGGCCGGTTGGATTGTGGCGCTGTTTGTCGTGGCCGAGCCCATGAAACGGCTTGGAAAGTACACCTTCACGGACGCATTGGACGCCAAGTTCGATTCGCGGGGCATCAAGCTCGCCGCGGCCATCAGCACGTTGGTCGTGTCCGTCTGCTACCTCATTCCGCAGATGGTTGGCGCGGGCGTGCTCGTGGAGCCCCTGTTGGGCCTGCCCCACTACGTGGGCGTTATCATGGTGGGCGCCATCGTGATCACGATTGTGGCGACTGCCGGTATGACGTCGACGACCTACGTGCAGTTCCTCAAGGGCGGCCTGTTGATTGTCTTCTCGTTTATCCTGGTCATTGCGGTGCTGGTGCGCGGACTCACGACGACGCCCGACCAAGGCGGCGACGTGCCGTTCCACGAGTACAGGGTCATGACCAAGGCCGACCTGGGGTCCGCGAAGGTTGTCGCCACGACCGACGTGAAGGACCTTACGTTCGCCAAGATCTCCATGGACGGTCAGGAAGCGTGGTGGCAGCAGACCGCGCCGGACACGTACCAGGAGATCCAATGGGTCGTCGCCACCGAAGTCGACGGCGAGAAAGTTGAATTGATCAACGGCGCGCCCAAGTCGGACGAGAACCAGTTGCGCCAGTCCGGTAGCCTGAAGGCGATAGCCGGCAAGACGGGGGAAGAAGCCGACACCGGCGCCGTTGGCCCGTTCAAGTTTCTGTCGATCCTGGCGGACAAGTCCACCACGATTCAGCGGTGGAAGAGTGCCAAGTTCGACGATGGCGGCGACGCGGTTACGGCCTACTACCCCGTGGATAGTGCCGGTAACGCCGTCATGGTGCCCGGCCTGAAGTTCAAGGTTGGCACCGGGTACGAGAAGCTCAACTTCATCTCGTTGATGCTGGCGCTGTTCTTCGGCACGGCGGCCTTGCCTCACATTCTCATCCGTTACTACACGGTACCGAGCCCGGCTGCCGCGCGTAAATCCACGATTGTGGCGATTGCGGCCATCGGGTTCTTCTACATCCTCACGCTGTACATGGGCCTGGGCGCCATGGTGAGCGCCGTCGTCAATCCGGTCACGAACAACATGTCGGCGCCCCTTCTTGCGCGGTCCTTTGGCACGTTCCTGTTCGCCATCATCTCGGCCATCGCCTTTGCGACGGTACTGGGCACGGTGAGCGGCCTGATCGTGGCGGCCTCCGGTGCGGTGGCCCACGACCTGATGGATCGATTCGCCCAGATAAAGATGGACGAGAAGCAGAAGGTCAAGGCGGGCAAGATCGCCGCGTTCGCCGTCGGCATCGTGGCCATCATCCTTGGCATTCTGTTCCGGGGTATGAACGTATCGTTCCTGGTTGGATGGGCGTTCGCCGTGGCGGCATCGGCCAACCTGCCGGCCATCATGATGCTGCTTTTCTGGAAAGGCACCACCGCCAAGGGTATTACTGCGTCAATCATCGTTGGTGCGGTCGTGGCTGTCGGATGGATTCTCCTGTCGCCGGACATGTACGTACGCTATGGTCTTGATCCCGAGACGTCCTTGCTCAAGTTCAGCAACCCGGCCATCGTGTCGGTGCCCATCAGTTTCGCGACGCTGATCGTGGTCTCGCTGATCACCAAGAAAGACAACGCAGCCCTAGCGTAGCCGCTCGTGGTAGACTGTAGATGCGCATTTGCGGCGCAGCATTCGGCATTTCGGCCGGGTGCTGCGCCGCTGCACACTACACGCGAGATTTGGTGACGCAATGAGCGAAAAGACGCGGGTCAACTTCCACTGCCACTCGGACCTGAGCGACGGCGCGTTGCCGCCCGAACAGATGGCGGCGCTGCTCGCGCGCGATGGGGTGCGGTACGCGTCCCTTGTCGACCACGACACCATTGCCGGTCTCGAACGGTTCGAGGACACACTGAAACGCAAAGGGGTGGGGTTCATCCCCGGCGTGGAGGTGACCGCCGGGCTCGGCGGTCGGGAAGTCCATCTCCTGGGCTACGGGTTCGACACCTCTTACGAACCGCTCCGCGACCTCCTCGATTCCATTCGCCGCCGCCGCACCATCCACATCCAATCGGCCATCGAGTCGCTACGGGGCACGTTGTCGGGCGGGGGCGGCGATGACGCCGAGGAGAAGGAACCCGGGGCGCTGGTCGACTGTGCGCGTGTAATCAAGATTATCCACGAAGCGGGCGGGCACGTGTTCCTGGCCCATCCTTTGAGTCTGGTGCCCGATCCACTGGACCTTGAGCGGTTCCTGGTCGAACTGAAATCCCTCGGTCTGGATGGCGTGGAAGCCTACTACGCGCCCTACGCGGGCGATGTCCGCGCCGCCCTCGCCGATCTGGCGCGAAAACACGGCTTGGCCGTTGTGGCGGGTACCGACTTCCATCGGGCCGAGCATCCTCATGCCGACCAGCCGGGCATGGATGTCCCTACCGAGACCTGGAAGCAGTTTCGCGACCTGCTGCGTGTGCAGCCGGAAGACAGCGCCGTGGGGTCGCGCAAGCGGAGCGGTGACGGTGTTCCCATGCACCGGCATTGGTTCAGGTGGCGCCGCTATCTGCTCGGGGTTGTCGTTCCCGTGCTCTTGACGATCGCCCTGTTCGAGTTTGCCATCTTCGATGTGTTCGTGCCTGCGTTTGAGAATGCCCTGCTGACACGGAAGCGCGATGTGAACAAGGATCTCACGGCTGTGGCCGTGAGTATCTTGGAGGAGTACGACCAGGAGGTCCAAGCCGGCGACATGCCGCTTGACGATGCCCAGAGACTGGCCATTGAGCGCCTTCGCTACATGCGGTACGGTCCCGAGGGCAAAGACTACTTCTGGGTCACCGACATGCACCCGCGCATGGTGCTTCACCCCTACCGCACCGAACTGGAAGGACAGGACCTCACCGCCTACGAAGACCGCCAGGGAAAGCTGCTGTTCCTTGAGTTCGTCAAGGAGGTGACCGACGACGGCGAGGGATTCGTCGACTACATGTGGCAATGGAAGGACAACCCGTCGCGGGTCGCGCCGAAGCTGTCCTATGTGAAGTTGTTTGAGCCGTGGGGTTGGATTGTGGGAACCGGCATCTATGTCGATGACGTTGAGGCTGAGATTCACCGCATTTCACGCCACCTCATCAACGTCTCCCTGGCGATTACGGGTATCGTGGCCATACTGCTGTTCTTCATCGCCCAGCAGGGGCTCACCATGGAACGACAGCGGCGGCGCGCGGAGGACGCGCTGCGGGATTCCCACGAACGCTACCGCACGCTGGTGGAGTCGGCGGCCGAGGGGACCCTGATGGTGCTCGAAGGGAAGTGCGTGTTCGCCAATCGGACGCTGCTGAATCTCTTGGGGTACACGGAAGACGAACTTCCGCTACTGGACCTGTTCGACCTGCTGCCGCCGGGCCAGCTCGACAGCAGCCCCACGCTTCGATATTTCACGGACCTCATTGAAGGCAAGCCGTGCCCTCAGGATCACGTGGGCCAGTTGCGCCAGAAGAGTGGCGCAACCATCGACGCGGCTGTGACCGTGGGCAAGACGGTCTTGGGCGGACGCAGTGGATTCGTCATCACGGTCCGCGACGCCAGCAGCGAACGTGCCCGGATGTCGGTTGCTTCCCAAGGCGCGGCGCCGGCTCCGTGGCTGGTTCAGGATCTGCAAGCCTCGCTGATGTTCCTCAATGAACCTATCCGGCCTTATCTGAAAGAACCTCCGGCGTGCCCCATGGACATGTCGGTGCGGGAGGCGGCCCGTTTGATGACACGGCACGATTCATCGGCGGCGCTCGTAATGGGGCCGTCCGGCGAGGCGGTGGGTATGGTGACCGACACCGACCTGCGGGAACGGGTCCTGGCCGGGACCGCGGAACTCCACAGGCCCGTGTACGAGATTATGAGTTCCCCGCTCATTTCGGTGGGCGACGATGCGCTGGTGTACGAAGCGATCCTGCGGATGCAGGAGTGCGACATCGAACACCTGGTGGTGCGCGACGCGGAAGGCACGCCTACGGGACTTGTGCGCGACTCGGACCTGCTCCAGTTCCACCGGTACGCGTCGGCGGTGGTGACACGCGAGATCGAGCGCGCGGACTCGCCCGAGGAGATTGCCGAGGCCCGCGCCCGATTGCCTGTTATCGTGACGGCCCTGCTGGAAGCGGGCACACGGCCCCAGAGCGTGATGCGTTTCATCAGTGCGGTTCACGACGCGGCCACCACCCGGCTGCTCCGTTTGGCACTGGACCGCCATGGTCCGCCGCCCGTGCGGTTCGCGTTCGTGTGCATGGGCAGTCAGGGACGTCAGGAAGAGACTCTGGTGACTGACCAGGATAACGGCATCATTTACGAAGATGCCGAAGGCGAAGCGGCGGAGGCCGCGGACGCGTACTTCACGGCCCTGAGCAAGGACGTGTGCTCGTGGCTCGATAAGGTGGGCTACGACTACTGCGTGGGCGGCGTGATGGCGCAGAACGCGCTGTGGCGCGGGCCCTTGTCCAAGTGGCGGAGGCAGTTGGGGCAGTGGATTGCGGCGTCGGAACCCACGGACCTCCTCAAGTTCGATATGGTGTTCGATTTCCGGTGTGTCTACGGGGCCACGGATCTTGTCAACGCCCTGCGCGGTACGGTTTCCGACGATGTGAAACGGCACAGCGCGTTCCTGCTGCACTTTGCGCGCAACGCCCTGCGCTACAAGCCGCCGGTTGGCTGGTTTGGACAGCTCGGCACGTGGTCCGACGAGGAAGGCGCGCGTACGGTCGATCTTAAAGAGGCCATGTTGCCCATGGTGGAGTTTGGACGGATCTACGCCGTCCGCGAGGGGTTTGCCGAGACCAATACGCTGGCCCGGCTGGAACGCATGGCGCGGTTGGGCCTGTACTCCGAGCAGGGACACGAGGAAACCGCGGTGGCCTATGAGTATCTGATGCGGATACGGTTGCGGCACCAGGCGGAAGCGCTCAAAGCCGGACTGAAGCCCGACAACGAACTGGAACCCAAGGCCCTGACCCACATCGAGACCGAGACCCTGCGCGAAGCCTTCGCGCAAATCGCGACGATACAGAAACACCTGAGCTACGATTTCCTGGGCGTGGACGAGGGGTGAAGGACGGGGCTGTTGAAGAAGTCTGCACACAGGGCCAAGCCGCGGAAAAGCAGGGACAGTCCCGTCTCGCTTCGCTCGCTTGGTACAGTCCCTGTTTTTCCGCTAAGGGCGAGTAGACCTCATGAAGGTACAAGGAAGGGGGTGCGAGGATGAGTCTGGCAATACGAATCGGTTTCGCGGCGGCCATGGTTGCCATCGGGGTGGCGAGCTACTTTGGGGGCGTCCATTTTGGCCGGATCGCGAGAGAAAGCAAGTCGTGGCCAACCGTCACGGCACGCATCACGCGTTCCGAGATGGAGGAAAGCGAGAAGGCGCGGAAACGCAACAACCGCACGGTCTACGACCGTTACTACAAAGCTAAGATCGGCTATGAATACACCGTGGACGGACAGACCTACACGTCCGACCGCATCGCCGTCATTGGCGCTGGTGCGTCGAAGGTGCGGCGTTCCGCCGAGACGAAGATCCAGCGCTATCCGGTGGGCAAGGAGGTGAACGCCTACTACAATCCGGAGAAGCCCAGCTACGCGATCCTTGAGCCGGGCGAGGCGGGGCTACGGAGCGGGTGGTTTCTCAAGGCGCTTGGCGTGCTGCTCGGGTGTGTCGGCATCTTCCTGGGCTTCTTCGCGAACCGATTCACCTTCCGGCACGGACGTATGTCGATCACGCCCGGGAACATCTGAGCGGGGTGAGTGTCTCTCTTGCGGCGGGACACGAGGTGGTCTAGAATCGCGGGTAGAGACCAGGCAACACGGGAGGATCGGCCAGATGAGTTCGACGGCCCATGTAACCGAATTGCCCACCGCCATGCGGGCGGTGGTGTGCCACGGCGTGCGGGACTACCGCCTGGAAGACGTGCCCGTTCCCACCGTGGGTCCGGAAGAGCTTCTGGTGAAGGTCCACGACTGCGGCATCTGCGCGAGCGACATCAAGTGTTACACAGGCGCGCCGTTGTTCTGGGGCGACGAGCACCGGCGGCCCTATGTGGATGGCCCTGTCATCCCCGGGCACGAGTTCACGGGCGAAGTCGTGGCGCTGGGTCCTGGCGCGGGCGACAAGCATGGCGTGGTCATTGGCGACCGGGTGGTGGCCGAGCAGATCGTGCCGTGTGAGGAATGCCGCTACTGCCGGCGTGGCCTCTATTGGCTATGTACGGAGGCCTGGATCTTCGGGTTCAAGAAACGCGTGCATGGCGGCATGGCCGAATACATGAAGTTTCCCGCGAAATCGCGGGTGTACAAGGTTCCCGAACACATTTCGGCGCGGCATGCGGCGCTTATCGAACCCCTTGCGTGCGCCATTCATGCGGTCGAGCGCGGTACCATCCAACTCGGCGACGTGGTCGTGCAGGTGGGATGCGGCACGCTCGGGTTGTGTATGGTGGCCGCGGCCCGGTTGAAGAATCCGGGCCTGCTCATCGCGTTGGACCTTATCGACTCGCGGTTGGCCCTGGCCGAGGAGTTCGGCGCCGACATGACCTTCAACCCCAACAACGAAGACGTCGTGAAGCGCATCCTCGACCTGACGGAAGGATACGGATGCGACGTGTTGATTGAGGCCACGGGGAACCACGAAGCCATCACGCCGTCGCTGCACATGATTCGCAAAGCAGGCACCTTCGTGGAGTTCAGCGTCATGCGCGAATCGAGTGCCGTCGATTGGACCATCATCGGCGACGGCAAGGAACTGAACATCCACGGCGCGCATCTGGGACCTTACGCGTTCCCCACGGCCGTTGACTACCTTGCGCGTGGACTCGTCAACGTGGAGCCCATCGTGACGGATCATCTTCCGTTGGTGAAGTTCGAGGAGGGATTTCGGGCGGTCGAGAATCCTGAGGATTCCATCAAGATTCTGTTAAAACCCTAGGTGCCAGCCGCCAAGGCGGGAGGAGCGCGCATGAGTTGCCAGTTCTGCGGGGGGACGGTTCCGGAAGGGGCAGGGCACTGCCTTCGATGTGGGCGGCCCCAACCGGGGGGCGCGCAGGGACCCCCGCCACCACCATCGTCGCCGCCGCCACCACCAGGCGGGAATGGCGGCGATGTGGGACCCGCGCCGCAGATCGTACAGGTGCAGATGGGAGCGGGGGCTCCGGCTGCGCCTCAGGGCGGGGGAGCGGGCATGGTCCTGGGCATCTTCGCGCTGCTCTTCGGCTTGGCGGCTCTGGGACTCTCGTTCGTTCCGTGCATCAATCTCTTCGCGGTGATTCCCGGCTTCCTCGGGTTTCTGTTCGGGATCATCGGCTGGGTTGTCGCCGCCAAGCGCCAAACAGGGAAGGGCCTTTCCATTGCGGGGGTCGTCCTCTCGGTACTTGCGATGACCTGGGCACCCATACTGGTCTTCTTCGTTCTCGGCGCGATGGGACAAAGTCTGAAGGAGGAACTGTCTTCCTTGCCCGGTCCCGCATCGTCCACGCCCTCCGCATCGCCCGTCACCCTGACGACAAGCCGCCCGACCAGCAGTTCAGCGTCGCGATCCAGGGGGCGGACCGCGAGTCCCCGCATCGTGACACGGGACCCCGCGTCGACCACGTCGTCCACTACTTCCGACGGGTCGGCGGGCGAGAGTTCGGAGATTCAAGCCGAGATCGTCAAGCTGGCCCGGGGAGCGGCCGGGATGGTGCGGAACGATGTGTGGGGCGAGGTGGACGCGTTGCGGGAGCGAATTGACGAACTGGAGGATGAAGGCAATCAACTTCCTTTGCATGAGCAACTGGACCGGCTGATCGTGAGCGTGGTGGAGGTTGACCTGAACCGGCACTACGCGGCGGCGGCGGACCGGTACAACCGGAACGACCTGCGCGGGGCCAAGAGCGAGTGCGATGCGGCACTGCAGTTGATGACGTCGCCTGACCTTCCGCTTACCCGTACCCCGCAGGATTCCTCTGTGTTGAGCGGAATCCAGGCGCTGGCGGCCCAGATCGACATGGCTGCCAATCCCGTGACCCGTTTTCAGGTGACTGGTTTCACGAGCATGGGTGGGGAAGACGTGGCGAACCTGCGCGATCTCATGACCGGCAAGCGCGTGACGGCCCGTGAAGGTGTGACGGTGGGTCCCTATACGATTGAGGCGGTGAGCAAGGATGACGGGACGGTGACCTTGAGCGACGGCGCGAAGACCTTCGACATCAAGCGATAGAGCACCTTAACCAATTCTGTAGTCGCATCTGCTGGTTGCGGCGTCGGCTGACCGCGTCACGAAACCTCGCCGTGGCCCTGCCACGCCTGCATTTTCGTTCCTTGCCAGCCTCGTCCTCACTGGCGCAGCTGCGGCCACACAATTACCTAAAGCGCTCTAGGCAGTGTCTCGTCGCTGGGCTGGGTCCGGACCACCGGGTAGAACCAGGCGATGACGGCCGCGATGATGACGGGTACCGCCGCGATGGGGCCGATGGCCAGCACGCCGTTGGGCCGTTCCACCGAGTTGCCCCAGAGGTCCATGGGGACAGTGGCCACGTAAACGGCGAGCGCCTGAGCACCCTTCCATGACATCCCGCTGATGCCTACGTAGACGGATTCGCGCCGTTCGCCGGACTTGGCGGCGTCCTGGTCGACCACCTGCCCCATGAGAGGCGCATACAACGCGAAGAGCAATCCCTGGGCCATACCTACGATGGAGAACATGATGGCCGCGGCGACGATTTTCGTGCCGACCGCCCACGGGACGATTGTCAGAACGTACATGATGGGCAGCATGACCGCCACGGTCGCAATGGCGATGAACAAGAGCCACTTGGGCGCAATGCGTTTGGACAGCCAGGGGATGGCAGGCAAGACGAGGATAGCGGCCAGTACGAAGGGTCCCATGAGTGCCGACACCATGGCCTCGCTGCCGCCGAGTCCTATCTCCACCCAGTAGGGGAGAACCTTTTGAACGGCCAGGAAACCGACATTGAAGAACAGCATGATTATGAACCACATGATGAACAGGCGGTTCGTGAGGGCCGCTTTCAGTTGTATCCGGACCGGGGCGCGTTTGACGGTCGCGTCATCTCGGTATCGTTCCCGAAGAATCCAGGTCGGGCCTTGGAGTGCGATGAGGCCGATGATGGCGACAATGATGCCCATGCGTTGGTAGCCTAAGGCTGAGAACGCGGGCTGGCCATTCTCAGCAACGGTGTGCCGCGCGGGATCGAGAGCCTCGATGAGAAATCCCGGCATGACAGCCGCCAGTGCGATTCCCACCATCATCCCGACGGAGTAGTAGGCGCCCAATTTCATGCGGGCGTGTTGGGAACGCGCGATTTCGGGTTGCAGGGAGTTGATGGGCACCATGCATATGGTGAAGAAGGCCCAATGCAGGCATACCATCACCATGGCGTACCAGAAGTTGGCGGATGACGTGCCTTCCACCGGCGGGTACCAGAAGGCGATGCCCGTCACGGTCATGAAGATGGATCCCCAGAAGATGAAGGGGCGGCGGCGTCCTGAGATGGGTACCAGTCGAAAGCGCCCGGTGGTACGGGTCTTGTCGGACCAGAATCCCACCAGCGGGTCGGTGATGGCGTCGAACAGCATGCCGACGGCGAACACGGTGCCCACGAGGCCGACACCGACATAGATGGTGCGGCCCGTGCCTTCGGACTGGGAGTAGAAGTAGGTGCCCCATTGCTGGATCACCTCGGAGGCCACCTGTACGCCCCCGGCCGCCACGGCGATGGCGACGCCCTCGACCCAGGTGAATTCCGCTTTCCCCCTTGAACCCATGGGAGACGATGGTACCAACATCGGGCGCGGGATGGAAGTGCTTCGCGGCGGGAAGGGCTTCTGGCTTCATGATGATTCCGCCGTCCCTACGGGACTTCTCGTGATGGATGCCGCTTTCCCAGGAATGAATTCCTGGGCAATCTTCGGGTCGTCCCTTCCGGGACTCGGCAAGAATGCCTGCTCGCAATTGAGTGCAATTGCTCTGAAGTGCGTCGCGGCGGGGCGGATGTGTATACTGGCGTGAAACGAATCGGCTGGATGAAATGGCGGGTCACAAAGGGGGTATTATGCGCGCAAAGAGATTGCTATTCGGGGCACTTGCCATCGTTCTTGCGGTGGGATGCGGCGGACCCAAACCGGACGGCTCAGACGACGGGGCCGCACCGGACGCGGCCGTCAAGGGCACC
>JAAEQP010000856.1 GCA_024231375.1 bacterium
CGTGGTGATTGCCGCGGCGCTTCTCTTCGTGTTCGCCAAGATCATGGGGTTCACTCGGGACATTGAGTCTCTCAACGGCATGGCCTTCATCGGAGATGGGGGATTCCTGAGCTACCCGCTCGAAGCCTTGCCCTACACGTTGGGGATACTCTTCCTCTTCTTGGGGTTCATCTGGTCTGCCTACGAAGGCCACGTGGCGCGGCATGAATCGATGGTGCGCAACCGGGAGCTTGAGCGAGAGTCGGCCGAACGCCGGCGCGTCGAGGAATCGCTCCGGGAGGCTCAGGAGCGTATCGAGCTTGCGATGCGCGGGGCCGATCTCGATTTCTGGTATCTGATGCCGCGGACGGGCGAGGTGATTATCGACGGGTCGGGACCGGAGTCGCTCGGATACGAGCGCGGCGAAATCCCCGAGACCCTCGAGACATGGGCTGAGCGGATCCATCCCGACGACCGGGACCGGGTCCGGGATGGAGTTCGCGCGCATCTTGAGGGTCGAACGGAGAGCTATGAGGAGGATTACCGGCTTCGCACGCGATCGGGCGAGTACCGCTGGATGCTGGATCGGGGCCGTGTAACCATGCGGGACGAGGACGGGGCGCCCGTCCGGATCTCTGGCACGCATTTCGACATCACCTCGCGGAAGCAGGCACAGGAAGCGTTGGCCGCCAGCGAAGCGAAATACCGGTCGTTCGTGGAGAACACGCCGGAACCGATCGCGCGGATCGATCGGGATCCGAAGTATGTATTCGTCAACCGAGCATTTCTGGAGTTGACCGGGCTCCGCGAAGAAGACGTCATCGGCAAGGGGTTGGAGGTGTTCCGGGGCTTCTGCCATCCCGACGATGTGACGGCCGTGATGGAAGATGCAGAGGCCGTGGCTCAGAGCGGCGCGCGGCGGACGTCGGAAATCCGGGTGCGAGCGGCGGACGGCGAATGGCGTTGGTACGCGCACTTGGCCTATCCCTGGCATCACCCTGACGGGTCGATCGGGGGCGTGGAGGCGATTGGCCGCGACATCACGGAAGCGCGCCGGGCCGCGGAGATGGTGCGCACCAGTGAGGAGACCCTGCGGGCCCTATTCAACGCCACGAGCGACGCAGCGTTTCTAGTGGACAACGACGGGTTTCTGCTCGCGCTGAATGAGCGCTTCGCAACGTATTTCGAAGGGTCCATCGACGATCTCCTGGGACAGAACGTGTACGACCTACTGCCCCCCGAACTGGCGCGGCACCGGCGGAAATACGTGGACACGGCGATCCGGACGGGACGCCCGATGCGGTTCGAGGACTGCCATGGCGAACGCTGGATCGACCACAGCGTGTATCCGGTCTTCGAGGAGGGGGGGGCGGTCACGCGGCTGGCGGTGTTCGCGCGGGATGTGACGGCGCGCAAGCATAACGAGGAGGAGCGTGCGCGGTTGTTCGCGGCCATTGAGCAGGCGGACGAGTCTATTATCATCACGGACGCCACCGGCGTGATCGAATACGTCAACCCGGCCTTCGAGCGCGTGATGGGGTACGGACGCGGCGAGACGGTGGGACGGACACCGCGATTTCTTCGCAGTGGTCACCAGGACGAGACGTTCTACGAGGATATGTGGGCCCAGATCGGGCGGGGAGAGGTGTGGCACGGGCGGTTCGTGAACCGGCGCAAGGATGGGGCATCCGTGGAACAGGAGTCAACGATCACCCCGATCCACAATGCCTTCGGCGAGATCATCAACTACGTGGCCCTTCAGCGCGACGTTACGAACGAAGTGGACCTGGAGCGGCGGCTGCGTCAGGCCCAGAAGATGGAGTCCATCGGCACGTTGGCGGGAGGAATCGCCCACGACTTCAACAACATTCTGTCCTTGGTTCTGGGACACGGGGTGATGGCCCTCGGAAACCTGCCGGGATCGCATCCGGCCCACGGCAATGTGCAGCACATCATCAAAGCGGGACACCGCGCCACGGAGTTGGTGAAACAGATCTTGACGTTCAGCCGACAGGTCGACCAGGCACGCATGCCCCTTGAACTCCATCTCGTGATGAGCGAGGCGCTGGAGTTGTTGCGCGCATCCATCCCGACGACGGTTGAGTTCCGTGAGACCATTCCGGCGGACTGCGGGTACGTCCTGGCGGATCCGACGCAGATGCATCAGGTGGTGGTGAACCTATGCACAAACGCGTACCAGGCCATGGGATCGGCCGGTGGAACACTGACGGTACGGCTGGATGTAGTCGGTATGACGGAGGATTCGGTAGTGGACGAAGGGGTTCCGCGCGATGAGCAATACGTGCGGCTATCCGTGAGCGACACGGGCCACGGGATGGATGAAGCCACGGCGCAACGGGTGTTCGACCCGTTCTATACGACCAAGGAATCGGGTGAAGGCACGGGCCTGGGGCTGTCGACGGTCCACGGGATCGTGCTGAGCCATGACGGTCTGATCCGGGTTGAGAGCGAGATGGGGATAGGCACGACGTTCCAGGTGTATCTGCCGCGGATGGGCGACGCGGCGGCATTCGAAGACGGCGCCGACGAAAGCCTGACGCGGGGCCAGGGCCGGGTGTTGTTCGTGGACGACGACGAGGAGATCGTG
This sequence comes from bacterium, assembly GCA_024231375.1. The sequence continues at coordinate 2,588 of JAAEQP010000856.1, forward strand.
GCGCTGAACGTGCAGGCGCTGGTGAGTCTCGGCTACAGCGTGGAAGGGCACACGAACGCACTCGAGGCGCTCGAGGCGTTTCGCGGTGCGCCGGAGGATTACGATCTGGCGATCACGGACCAGATCATGCCGCAGATGACGGGCATGGAACTGGCCGCGGAACTGCTCACGGTGCGTCCCGACCTGCCGGTGGTCCTTGTGACGGGGTTCTCGGGAGGTGTCTCTCTCGAGCACGCCAAGTCAACGGGTATCCGCGAATGCCTCACGAAACCCGTGGCCGTCCATACGGTCAGTGAGGTTGTAAAGCGCATGATCGAGGCCGAACGGCAGTTGGAAGACTAGTCCGAAACGCCTCCAGGACCCCTGCGATCATGCAGCGGCAACGGTCCGCACACTTCCCCGGCATGCGCATCCCCCTTGACCCGATGGCATCGGGCCGGTAGCGTAGTGTTCATGGATGCAAAGAGCGGCACGGACGAACTGGACATTTCCTTTGTCGTCATCGGATTCAATGAAGGCGAAACGCTGGAGGCGTGCCTTCGATCGTTGCACGCCGCGGACCTCGGTGGCCGCACGAGTGAGTTGATCTACGTGGACGGCGGATCGTCGGACGGCAGCGTGGATATCGCAGGGGCAGTGGGCGTGGACGCGCTGCTGGGCGGGGACCGGCGCCGGAGTGCGGCCGAGAACCGCAACCTGGGGGCATCGGCGGCGAGCGGGCGATACGTGCAATTCGTGGACGGCGACATGGTGTTGCGGCCGGACTGGCCGTCCACGGCGGCCGCCGTGCTCGACGAGCGGTTGGAGGTGGCGGCTGTTGCCGGCGCACTCGAGGAAGCGAACCGAAGCGCTTTCTTCCGCGCCCTCCAGTTGGATTGGGCTCCCACGACGGGCGACGTGGCCTACTGCGGCGGGGCGGCTATGTTCCGGCGTGGGGTTCTTCTCGAGGCGGGCGGATTCCCGGAGGATGTGGAATACGGCGAGGAACCCTATCTTTGCTGGCGGATTCGAAACGAGTTGGGCGGCGCCATTCATCAGCTTGAGGCGGTGATGGCGGACCATGACTTGGGATTCCGTGGGTTCGGCGATTACTGGCGGCGGTCCGTGCGGACGGGCGCCACCTACGCGGAAATCGCGCACCGATGCCGCGGCACCAACGACCCGTTGTGGCGAGGCGACTGCATCAGCAACGCGGTCTGGACCCTCGTGATTGCAGTGGGACTGGCGCTGCTGGCCGTCGGGCCGATGCCGGTTCGAGTGGCGGCGACCGGTGCGGCGCTGTTGGTGTTGGCGCGCAAGGCGATCCAGGTGGTTCGATGGGGCCACGGTCCCAAGGTGGCCGCGCTGTATGCGCTGCATACGTACTTCGTGAAGCTGCCACTCGCCTATGGACAGTTGCGATGGATGACCCAGGGCCGACACAACCGGCGCTGACGCGCCAGAGAAGTGGAGCACGAGACATGGCGACACCGAAGGTGGCGATTCTGACCATGGTGATGCTGGCATTCGCCCTGCCGGGCGCAACGGAGGAGGGCAGCGGGGTGGATGCTCACCGGACGGATTGGTTCAGGAACGCGAAATGGGGTGTCTTCACCCATTATATGGCGGACACGGTCCTGCCCAAGGACGAACTCTCAGTGGACCGGTGGAACGCGGTGGTGGACTCCTACGACGTGGACGCCTTGGCCGCCCAGCTCGAGGCGGCGAAAGCCGGCTACTTCATCATCACCATGGGGCAAAATTCGGGCTACTACTGCTCGCCGAATGCGGCCTACGACCGATTCGTCGGCATCGCGCCCAGCCGGTGCAGCGAACGCGACTTGATCGCCGATCTGTACGACGCATTGCATCCCAAGGGCATCCGCCTGATGGTGTACCTGCCTTCGGGAGCGCCGGATCGCGATCCGGAAGCGATGGAAGCGCTGAAATGGAAGAAGGGCAACCATCGGTTTGCGGAATTCCAGGAGATGTGGGAGGCGGTGATTCGGGAGTGGTCGGAGCGGTGGGGCGCCAAGGTGAGCGGCTGGTGGTTCGATGGCTGCTACTACGCCGATGCCATGTACCGCCACGACGAGGCCCCGAACTTCGCGTCCTTTGCCGCGGCCGCGCGTGCGGGCAACCCCGACAGCATCGTGGCGTTCAACCCCGGCGTGGAGTTCCCGATCGTGACCGTGACGCCAGAAGAGGACTACACGGCAGGCGAGATTACCGAGCCCGAAAAGGTCGCATGCGATGGGCGCTGGGTGGAGTCGGCCCAGTATCATATGCTGAGCTACCTCGGGCCGCGGTGGTGCGCGTCGCCGGTTCGGTTCACGGACGACGAGGCTGTGAGGTACACCAAGGCCATCACAGACAAGGGCGGCGTGGTGAGTTGGGACGTGCCGCCGCAGCCGGACGGCACCATACCGGAACCGTTCATGGCGCAGTTGCGCGCAATCGGCGCAGCCTTGGCAAAGTGACCGGCAGAGAGGGTTACACGGTGCAGAGGAGCATGCTCGCGATAGCCTTTGCGTACGGGTCGAGCCTGGCGGCCGCATCTCTGGTGGGGGCCGCACCGATAGCGGAGAAGGAAACCGATGCCATGGAGAGCATAGCGGGCGGGCGATGGCGGTTCGGCGGGGAACTGGGCCGGCGCGTTGAGGCCAATGCGGCCGAATGGCTCGTGCGCGCACCCGATGCGAATCCGGGGCTACTGGAAATGTTCCGGCAACGGGACCGGCACCTCCCCTACGCAACCCCGGTCCCGTGGGCGGGCGAGTTTGCGGGCAAGTATCTGACCTCCGCGGTGCAGGCCTTGTCCATGACCGACGACACCGCGCTGCACGACTTTGTGCCGAGGTTCGTGACGGCGCTCGTGGAAAGTCAGGACGAGGACGGATATCTCGGGCCCTGGCCTAAGGACGAGCGGCTTCTGGGCCATTGGGACTTGTGGGGCCACTACCATTGCATGCTCGGGCTGCTGTTCTGGCACGACCGCACCGGCGACCAATCCGCCTTCGACTGCGTGACGCGAGCGGCCGACCTGATGTGCGCGATCTATGTAGACGGCGACCGTCGACCTATCGACGCGGGCACGCCTCAAATCAACCTGGCGGTGCTGCATGTGATGGGCGACCTGTACCGGCGCACGGGGAATCCGCGGTACCGCGCACTGATGCAGCGGATCGAGGAAGACATGGAAAAGGACGGCGACTGGCTTCGGCTAGGCGCCGAGGACGTGCCGTACTACAAGCTGCCGGGCGGGGGGGCTCGGTGGGAAAGCCTGCACATCGTCCAAGCCTTCCGCGACCTCTACCTCATCACGGGCGAAGAGCGTTACAAAGACGCGCTCGCAAACCTGTGGCGGAGCATTGTGCAATACGACCGCCATCCATCCGGCGCGTTCTCGACGCATGAACAGGCGCTCGGCACGGTCTTCGCCAAAGGGTCCATCGAAACGTGCTGTAGTGTGGCGTGGCTGGCCTTGAGCGTGGACATGCTGCGCCTGACGGGAGACCCCGCGGTGGCGGACGAACTGGAGTTGTCCACCTGGAACCAGGTGCTGGCGGCGCAACATCCGTCGGGGAGCTGGTGTACCTACGACAACCCCATCGACGGCACACGCGCACCTTCGTACCATCAAATCAACTTCCAGTACCGCCCGGGCACGCCGGAGTTGAACTGCTGCTCGGTGAACGCGCCGCGCGGGCTCGGCATGCTGCCGGACTGGGCTGTGATGGAAGGCGATAACAAGCTGATCGTCAATTTCTATGGCCCTGGCACCTACGAAGTGACGCGCGCGACGGGACAGAAGGTCACGCTGACGCAAGAAACCGAGTATCCCCTCGACGGAAAGGTGGCCATCCGGATCGACGTGGACCGGGAGGAAGAATTCGCCTTGTGGTTCCGAATTCCCGCGTGGTCCAAGCTGCTTGACGCTCATGTGAACGGTTTCTGGTCAGGCCCTCTGGGATCGCCGGGCTCGTACCAGAACGTGTCGAGCACGTGGAAGAGCGGCGATGTGCTCACGTTGATCTTCGACATGCCGGTGCGTTCCTGGAACGGTGGTCCGCCGGACCGGGTCGGTGCAACGGCCCTGTATCGCGGACCGTTGCTGCTGGCCTTCGACACCTTCTATAACGACATCGAACGCGCGGACCTGCCAGCCATCGACATGGCGAAGGTGACGTTGGAGCGTGTGCCCGTGGCCTCGTCTGAGCGCCCGGGCATCTATCCGGCCATGGGGTTGTGGCAGACGACGGCCGCCGATGGGCAGGCCGTGACGTTGTGCGATTTCGCCAGCGGGGGCGCGCATGGCACCGAGTTTGTCGGCTGGTTGCCGTCCGCGAATCCCCTGCCGTGCGCCGTACCGTTGCTGCTTCCTGAGGACAAGGCCGCGGGCGCGCCGGGACCGGTCCTCTTCCGCTGGGGCGCGTACACGGGGTCGAGCGACACCTTCGAATTGGTGGTGGCGCGGGACCCCGAACTCAAGGACGTCGTGATTCAGCATGGGGCTTCCGGCTCACACGCGGTCATCGAGGAGAAGCTGGCGGACGACGGGGTCTATTACTGGACCGTGCGGTCGACCAATGAGAACGGGTCTGTGACGAGTCCGGACGGGCCTCGGACGTTACGCGTTGACAGCGGCATGGCGACGGCCTTCACCGCCGGCATCGACGACGACGGACTCATGGCGGCATCGGCATTGGACGGCACGGGCGATCCTCTGTTCGGTACATGCGACGTTGCGGAAGGATTGGCTCCCGCGCCTGACCGAAACGGAAACGCAGGGAAGGCCGTGGCATTCGACGGGAAGTCATCGACCTTACGCTACCGTCTGCCCTTCTTACCGGAGGATGACTACACGTTCCTCGCCTGGGTGTGTCCGGATGGACTCCCCGTGTCCGGCATTCAGCAAGTATTCTCTGCCTGGCACGCGGGCATGGACGACCCCCTTCGTGTAACGCTGGCGGAGGACAAGGTTCACGCACGGATGGAGGCAGGCAGCGGGTTCGGAACCAAGGGCGTGCAGCTACAGAACGGCCAGTGGACCCATGTTGCGGCTGTGAAGCAAGGCTCATCGCTGACGCTGTACGTTGACGGCAAGGCGGCGGACATGGTGGCCGTGCCGGAACGGGTTGGGACAAGAAGCGAGGCCATCGGCATCGGCTACAATCCGCGCCACACCAATGGCGAGCGGTTCGTCGGCAGGATAGATGACTTCGCCTTCTACGCGCGCGCCCTCACCCCGGACGAAGTGGCCGCCGCGTGCCAAGCCAAATAGCCGTCGCTCCTACAACCGCCAGGGGGATCGATAGGGGCGCGTGAGGTGGCGGTTTGCGCCGGGGTCGTTGATGAACTGCTCGGCGGCGGCGTCCCATTCCAAGCGTCGGCGAGCCAGGAGCGCGACGCCCGCAATAAGAATCGCAGACGTGGACCGCACGCCTTGTTCGATGTCGGCGATGGGTCGGCGGCGTGTGCGGATGGCGTCGAAGAAGTCGTTGTGGTGATCGGTGTTGGCCCAGGACAGTTCGGGTTCGCCGATGACTTCGCCTATCCCCAGTTCGGGGGGATCGACAATAAAGGTGCCTCGGTCGATGGTGAGACGGCCTTTGGTGCCTTGGAACCGGATGCCGTAGCCTTTGCCCGAATGGGTGTTGGCGTGGCGCTGTTCCCAGGTGACCGTGCAGCCCGGATACTCCCAGAGGGCGTCAAGCACCTCGTAGTTGTCCGAACCGGCGCCATGCCGGTAGCACCCGCCCGCGGCTTGCACGTTCAGCGGCCGATCCTGCCGAATCCCCCAATGCACGATGTCCATGAGATGGACGCCCCAGTTGGCGAGTTCGCCGCCGCGGGCATAGTCCCAGAATGCGCGGAACGCGCCGAACCGTTCGTTCGAGAAGGGCGCGTAAGGCGCGGGCCCAAGCCAGAGGTCCCAGTCGAGTTCCGGGGGCGGGGTCCCGGGCGTGTCGCCCACGTGTAACCCGTTGGTTCCGACCCAGGCCGTGGCCCCGGTGACGGTCCCAATAGCGCCGCCGTGGATGAGATCGATGGCCTGTTGAAACAGGGGCATGGACCGCTGCTGGGTGCCCAATTGCACGACACGCCCGTACCGGCGTGCGGCGGTGACCATGGCGCGGCCTTCCTCGATGGTCGTGCAGGCGGGTTTCTCGACGTACACGTCTTTCCCGGCCTGGCACCCGAGAATGGTGAGCAGCGGATGCCAGTGGTCGGGGCTGGCGATCATGATGGCGTCGATATCGTCGCGGTCGAGGATGTGGCGGAAGTCCTGGTATCCGTCGCAGGTAGCCCCGGTATTCTCGGTGACCGCCTTGGCGGCGGCCTCGTAGCGAGGGTTGTACACATCGCACACGGCGGCAAGGCTGCACTCGGGGTTCTTGCTGAGGGCCGCCACATGCCGCGACCCCATGCCGCCGCAGCCGATGACGGCGATCCGGACCTTGTCGTTTGCGCCGACGGTGGCCCGTGCCGCACCGGGCTTCAGGGCAACGCCCGTGGCAAGGGCGGCGGTGGTTCCCAGGAACGTTCTGCGGTTCACGGCGCGGCTGACGGGCATGCCCCCATCCCTCCCAGGTTCGTTGTGATGTGAAAGGCGCTCCCTGTTATGCCCGAGGCGCTCACCGAATTCAAACACCGATTCCGTTGCCCGGTCTGGTGACGAGACGATATACTCGCGGCCATGAACGAATCGCTGTTTCGCTTGATCAACGCCGGGTGGAAGAACCCGTTCTTCGATTGGTTGATGCCGGTCCTTTCCGACAAGGATCTGGTGGTGCTGCCGGGTCTGGTGGTCGTGGGGTTGGTGCTGCACTTCGGAAAGCGCCACGCGCGAACGTGCGTGCTGGCCTTGGCCTTGGCCCTTGGGATGTCGGACCTCACCACGGAAAAGGTGTTGAAACCAGCCTTTGGAGCCGACCGACCGTACGTGCAATTGGCCGACGTGAACCTGCATCAAGGCGGTCGCTGGATGGTGTCGCAACCGGAATGGCACAGCGTTATCGGCCGGAAGAGCCACTCCTTCCCCTCGTCCCACGCAGCCAACATCGCTGTGGTGGCCGTTGTGCTGGCGTTCGCAGGGCGCCGCTCCTTGTGGGTCATGCTTCCCCTGGCCCTCGGCGTAGGGTATTCGCGCATCTACACGGGCAACCATTTCCCGGGGGATGTGCTGGTCGGATGGGCATGGGGCGGGTTGTGCGGAGCCGGGCTGGCTGCGGCGTGTCCGCGACTGGTCCGGCGCGTGTTCGGTCCCGAACTGGAACGCGTCGCACTTCCCACACCACCCGCACGGATGGCCTTCTATTGGCTGCTGAGCGCGTGGACGTTGATGAACCTTGCGTTCATCTGGTTGAACTGGTTCGAATTGGCGGGCGACGAGGCCCAATACTGGGATTGGTCGCGTCAACTCGCGCTCGGGTACTACAGCAAACCGCCCATGGTGGCGTATCTGATGCGGATGCTGGTCGGCGCGGGCGGCAACAAAGAATATGTGATTCGGTTCGGTGCGGTCATGCTGACGTCGGGCACGTTGGCCCTCATCTACGCCCTGGCCTTGCGCATTACGCGTCGCGAACCCGCGGCGCTGCTGGCGGCGGGTCTCGCCATGGCCATGCCGGCGACGTGGGTCGGTTCCGTGCTGTTGACTATAGACCCCATCCTCATCTTCTTCTGGGCCCTTGCCATGTACGCCTTCCACCGTGCCGTGAATGGGCACGCCGGGATGTGGTGGTGGACGGGTTTCGCGCTGGGTCTGGCCATGCTGTCGAAGTATACGGTGGTCTTCCTGCTCATCGCCTTCGTGGCGTACCTCGTGCTCGTGGACCGGTCGCACCTTCGTCGGCCGGGACCCTACATCGCGTTGGCGGTGGCTGCGATATGCATGAGCGGGGTCGTGTACTGGAACGCCACGAACGACTGGATCTCGATTCGTCACACGGCCAGCATCGGCGCGCAAGAAGCGAACAGTGTTGGCAGAGCGGTGGGTCGCGTGGGCGAGTTCTTCCTGGGACAGGCCGGGGTGGTGTCGCCAATACTGTTCGGGTGCTTCCTTTGGGCCATGGGTGCGTGTGCGAACAGGGTTCGTGTGCGAAGGTTCCGCGCGAACCGGGACGCGGCGTTTCTGGTGCTGTGTTTCGGCGTGCTGTTCGGCGGTTACGCGCTCATCAGCCTCACCCACACGCCCAACGCCAACTGGCCCGTTTGCTCATACGTGGCGGGTGCGTGCGCATTGGCGTGGGTGTGGACGCAGAAAGAGCGGTCCCCTGCGGCGCGGCGATTGCTCATCGCGGCCGTGGCGCTGGGGTGTGTCTTCGGCGCGATTCCCCGTGGCACGGGCGCCCTGTACGCGGCCAGCGACTGGTTCGCGGGTGACGACGCCCGCCCGGACCGCATCCATCTCGGGGGGCTGGAACTTGACCCCGACAGTGACCCCACGAACCGTCTGCGGGGCGCGCGCGAACTCGGGCAGGCCCTCGAACGGCACACGGGCGCTCATCCCAAGACGGGGCCGTTCCCGTTTAGCGACCGGTATCAGGTGACCGCGTTGATGGCGTTCTACACCAAAGGCCGGCCCGACGCCTATTGCATGAACGTGGGCGATCGGCGATACAACCAATACGACCTGTGGGACGGCTGGAGCGAGTTGAAGGGCCGTGACGGTCTGTTCGTGACCGGTGGCGGACAGTTGAAGGCGGTGTTGTTCATCGACGAGATGGTGAACCGGGGCTTCTTCGAGCGGGGCGAGTTTCGTGAAACCGTGGAGGTCTGGCGGGGATCGGTTCTCATTAGAACCTACACCATCAGCAAGATGTTCAGGTACACTGGCAAACCGTGGACGCCCGAGGTCGAGAAATTCTGATTTCCTATCCGCGCCAGGAGCGGGTTCGATAGATGCGGAGTAACGATGTTCTTTCTGAAAACGATTGTCTTGGCGGTCATCGAAGGCGTGACCGAGTTCCTGCCCATCAGCAGCACGGGGCACCTGATTCTCGCCGAAGAGTTCATGACCTTGGGCGCGGACAAAGTGTTCGCTGACGCCTTTCTCGTAATCATCCAGTTGCCTGCCATCTTCTCGGTGGTGTTGTACTTCTGGGACGACCTGTGGCCTTTCGGTAAAGGTGGCGTTGAGCGCGCCAAACGGCTGGGGTTGTGGGTAAAGGTCGTGGTGGCGTTCGTGCCCGCGGCCGTACTGGGCGTCCTGTTCAGCGATGTGATCGACCAATACCTGTTTGCGCCGACGCCCGTGGCCGTCGCGTTGATGGTGGGCGGGCTGGTGTTCATCGTGCTGGAAAAGCGGCCCGTTACGACGCACTGCGAGACCGTACACGACATAGGCTTCGGGCGCGCTATCGCCATCGGCCTGTTTCAGTGTCTGGCCATGATTCCGGGGACCTCGCGGTCCGGCGCGACCATCATCGGAGGTATGGCCGTCGGCGCATCGCGCGCAGCCGCGGCCGAGTTCTCCTTCTTCCTGGCCATTCCCACCATGCTCGGCGCGACGGTCTACACCCTGGTGAAGATAGGCGTCGCGTTCACGCCGGTCCAGTGGGCCGC
>JAAEQP010000857.1 GCA_024231375.1 bacterium
ATCGTCTGGTATTTGGTATCGGTCGGAAGTTCGATCCGCGCGGTGAGCATACCGTCGGGTGTGAACCCGGGGTTGATGCGCGCCAGGTTCCACGTAGTCTGCAGCAACAAGGCTGTCCCAACAAGCAATACCGCAGCCGCTGCTACTTCCGCCACCACCAGTAGCGACTGCGTCCGATGCGGCGACGTGAGGCCACGTGCTGAGTGCGCGATCACGTTGGTAAGTCGAGCCATCGACAGCTTCAACGCGGGCACTAACCCGAACAACACGCCAGATACCAACGCAACAACACCCGTGAACACCAACACAGCGGCAGCCGGCATACCGCCCAGTTCGAAGAACCCTCCGGCTTCCGCCGCGTTCGGCACCCATTCAGGGAGGAGGCGCATCAATACGCTCTGACAATTGACACCCACCAAGAGGCCCACTGTCCCGCCGGCAACGGCAAGCAACAGGCTCTCCACCACCAGTTGGGATACGAGCCGCCGGCGTGATGCTCCGAGGGCGGCGCGCAAGGCGAGTTCCTGCTCGCGGCGCGATCCTCGCGCAAGCAGCAGATTGGCCACATTTGCGCACGCGATCAGCAAGACACACAATGCGGAACCGAGTAACACCAGGAGTGCAGGCCGGATCTCTGCCGTGGCCTCTTCCGATAGCGATGTAACAGCGCCGTGCCATCCTTCCAGCTCGGCGTATTCTGCTGCAAGCTGCGCTGTGATCCCGTCCAGTTCACTCTGCGCCTGTGCAACCGTCACACCGGGCTCGAGTCGGCCAATCACCGTGTACCATTCGTACGTGTGTGACTTGCTGCGAAGTTCATCCTCATCCCAGGGAACCAGGACGTCGACCGGTTCCGAGAAACGTGCATCCTCTCCGAGCACTCCGATGATTTCGTATGGCAGGCCATCTACGGTCATCGTTTTACCGACCGCACCGGCGGGTTCCCCCAGGAAACGTGCTGCGAAACCGGCTGTTACCACTGCTACGTTCTGTCGCCCTCCATAGGCTTCCTCAG
>JAAEQP010000858.1 GCA_024231375.1 bacterium
GAGGACCAGTTCCGCGCGGAACTGGCCGACATGGCGGCCCACGGCGTGCCGCATGCCAGCAACTACCAGCCGTGGGAGATGCCTCAGTTGCGGCGCGTGCTGGAGATTCGACAGGAACTGGGGTTGCCGACGGACCGATTCTACAATCTGGGCCGAACCACGGGGAGTCCCAAATCGCAGGGAGAGCTGGCGCGATTGTCCAAGGATATCGGGAAATGGGTTGCACTATGCCGCGAGTTTGGGTACGAGGGCGTGTATTTCTACGGCATTGACGAGGCGAGGGACGAACGGCTTGCGGCGCAACGCGTAGCCTGGAAGGCGGTACAGGACGCAGGCGGCAAGACCTTCGAAGCCATGGGAGATTTGCTGGACTGCGCGGTCCTCGCCAATCGTCCCGACCCGGAGGAGGCCCGCAAGTGGCACAGCGTGGGTTCGGAAGCCTTCTGCTACGCCTATCCTCAGGTCGGCCCCGAGGAACCCGAAACGTTCCGCCGCAATTTCGGACTGGTCCTCTGGAAGTCCGGTTTCGACGGGGCCATGGACTACGCGTACCAGCACGGGTTCACCCATGTGTGGAACGATTTCGACAACAAGACATACCGGGACCACAATTTCACCTATCCCACCGTGTCGGGCGTTGTCGGCACGGTGCAGTGGGAGGGGTTCCGCGAGGCGGTGGACGACGTGCGCTATGTGCGCACCTTGCTTGACGCCATGGAAGCCGCGCCGGACAGCAAGGCGACGACCGTCAGAAAGGCACGGGCCTGGCTCGATGCGTTGGAGGCGGACAGCGTCGATCTCTACGCGGCGCGTGCGCGCATGGCAGGCTACATCGCCGAACTGACCCAGAAACCGTGACGCGCCGGGAAGCCAGCCGCTTCAGGTACTCGCGCGTGCCGCATCGGACTTCTCCTCGGGTCCGTCCAGCATGAGTCGGATGCGGCGCAATAGGTCCGTCGGGCTGTAAGGTTTGGCGATGAAAGCCGAGTCCGCGGACGGCAACGACTGTGGATCGATACTCCCGAAGCTGTAGCCGCTGCTGAACAACACCGGCAGGTCCGGATACGTCGATTTGATGTGGTCATGAACGTCCTTGCCGCCGAGCTTCGGCATCACCACATCCAGCATGCACAGGTCGATGCGGTCGTGTTCCTGCTCGAACATACGCACGGCCTCGTCCCCATCGCGTGCAACAAGCACCGTGTACCCCGCCCGTTCAAGAAGGCTGACCGCCAACCCGCGGACCAACTCGTCGTCCTCGGCCAGAAGAATGGTCTCCGTGCCTCCGCGGGGTTCCGACTGAGCGAGCGTAGCCTCGGCATCGGTGCCGCCCCCCCCCTCGACCGGGAAGTAGATGCGGAACGTCGTTCCTATCCCGGGCTCGCTGTACACGTGGATGAAGCCCTCGTGTTGCTTCACGATCCCGTACACCGTCGCGAGCCCGAGCCCCGTGCCGCGTCCCGTCTCCTTGGTGGTGAAGAAGGGCTCGAAAATGTGAGACACCACTTCGGGCGGGATGCCCACGCCGGTGTCCGAGACCAAGAGCAGTACATACCGTCCGAGCCGTGCCCACGGATGCTCCTTGAGGTAGGCCTCGTCGAACGTGAATTCGTCCAACTCGATAGTGATAGTTCCGCCTTTGGGCATGGCGTCGCGGGCGTTTACGCACAAGTTGATCAGCACCTGCTCGAGTTGCGCTGGGTCCGCGTACACGGCGGAGAGTTGCGGCCCCTGCTTGATGACAAGTTCAACATGCTCGCCGATGACGCGGCGCAGCATATTGAGCACGTCCGACATGACCCGGGTAAGGTCCAGGCATCGCGGTTCCATGGCTTCGCGGCGACTGAGCGTCAGCAGTTGCCGAACGAGGGCGGCGGCGCGTTCCGACGCCCGTGTCGCCTCCGCCAGACACGACCGGGCGGCGTGGCCTTCGGGCAGTTCCTCCTGACCCAGGGTGATGTACCCGCCGATGGCCTGCAGAACGTTGTTGAAGTCGTGCGCCACGCCCCCTGCCAGCTGCCCCACGGCCTCCATCTTCTGCGCCTGACGCAACTGACCCTCCAAGGCCCGTTCCTGGGTGACGTCGCGGTTGCTGGCACGCTGTCCCGCGAACTTCCCGTCGCTCTCGTAGACGGGACGGCACACGTGGTTGATCCACCGCACTTCCCCATCGGGACGTACAACGCGGAAGTCGACACCACCCGCGTGGTCGTATTTCGCATTGGGGGACAAGTGCTGCCTGGCGATAGACACGTCTTCCGGATGCGTGATTCGCACGAGCAAGTGGGGGTCAGCCATGAACTCCTCGCGCGTGTGCCCCGTGATGCGCTCGCACGACGGCGACACATAGATGAACCGACCGTCCGGATCGAGCCAGTACTCCCAGTCGTAGGTGAAATCGAGCATGGTGCGGAAGCGTTCTTCGCCGGTCCGCAACGCGTTGACGGCCTCCACGGCCCGAACAGTCTCGGAACAGACCGACAAGAGAATGCCTGCCACGTCGCGGTCATGAGTGGAGAAGGGCGGAGCCTTCCTGTTGTGCAACGCGACCAAACCAGCCCGTTCCCCCCGGTCGTCGCGCAATGTCATCGCAAGGACCGACCCGTCCCGGTACCCGGCCCAGCCACTTGGCGTCAGGTCCGGACAGGAGCCAAGGTCATCCGTCAAGAACGGCGCCGACCCTTCCCACACATGGCCAAAAACCGTCCGCGGATCCAACGGAAACGGCAGCGTGCCGGGCGCATGCCCCGGATCCAGACTCTTCAGAAGGACCAGGACCTCGCCCTCCTTCACGTACAGACTCCCCCCTTCCGCGCTCGTGGCCCGCCCAAATGCCTTCAAGGCCTTCTCCGCACAATCCTTCATACTGGTGCAACCCGCAAGCGCTCGCGTGCCCTCAATGATCAGTTGGCGCTTCTCGTTCATCTCCTCCAGAATGGCGTTCCGGTCGAGGAGTGCGTTCTCGGCGCGCACGCGCTGTTCGATCTCCACGGTCAATTCCCCGTGCGTCCGTTGCTGAAGAAGTGCGTACAGCACGAATATCCACAGCATGGGGATAAGGAGTTCGACGTAGTCTTCGAGGGTATCCAGGATGGGCGCGGCAAAGGTCCACTCGAGGATATTGCTGATGTCCCGAAGAATGGGAGCGCAGGCGAGTAGCACCACCAGGAAGAAGGTATTTCGATCCCAGGGACAGCGTCGATGCAACGCAAGCAGAACGATAACGATGACTCCGCAGAGAAGTGAGCCCGAGTCCACTACCATCACGGGGCTCATTGCGCCGATTCCTTCCCGTGAAGCGTGTGCCAGATCCATGCAGCGAGAAAGATGGACGCCACGGTGCAGCAGGTATGCTCGGCCAGGTTCAGCGCGTTTGGCCAGACAAAGCCTTCCAACACCGTAAACACAGATGTGCCAAGAGTGGCCAGAAAACCGAAGAGCAGAATTCGGGCGTGCGGTATGCGCCGAATGGCGGAATAGTTGGCGGCAATGAACACCAACCCGCCCAAGCACGCAATGAGAGTAATGACTTCGCTCTGCTGGACCATGGTCTGCCCGGCCTCCAACATCGGAGCCCCGCGCTCTGCGTAGGGCCGCCCCACAACGTATGGCATGCCAACTCAGTTCTCGCCGCAGATCGTCAATCCGGCCAAGGCAGCATGGCGCGCCACACCTACCCCCGGCCACAGGCTCTCATTAGTCTCTTGGTGCAGTATATCAGAAGCCGTCGGTTTTGGGGAGGGGCGTTTGGTTCGGGCATCAACAACCGTCCGGGGATCGGCGTCAACTTGGATACGGCCCTCATCGGTGCAACGCGCC
>JAAEQP010000859.1 GCA_024231375.1 bacterium
CAGATCATTGAAGAGGTGTGGCGCGTGATCTTCGCCGACGGCCGCCTGGACGGCCACGAGGACTACCTGGTCCACAAGTTGGCGCGTCTGCTGAACCTCAACCATCCCCAACTCATCGCCGCCAAGGTGAAGGTGATGGAGGAATCCAAGGGCGCTTCATAACACGCGGAGCAGGCTATGGCACGGCTCACCGTAGGCAAGACCAGCAAGGGCGGCGTCGGATGCCTCGTCCTCTTCGGCCTCCCCTTCGCCGGCGTGGGCGTCTTCATGGCATGCCTCACGGTGTCCACACTCTGGACGTGGAGCGCCATGCGGTCGTGGGACGAGGTCCCCGCCCACGTTCAGCACACCAATCTTAACGTAGATTCAGGCGACGACGGCTCAACCTACAACTGCGTTGCCAGCTACACCTACGAATACCAGGGCCGCGCCTACACCGGCACACGCGTCGCCATCAGCCGGTCATCCGACAACATCGGTTCCTTCCACCAGAACGCGCACCGGGAACTGTCGCATCACCGCGATTCGGGCCAACCCTTCCGGTGCTACGTCGACCCCGACGACCCATCTCAGGCCGTGCTCTACCGCGACCTGCGCTGGGAGATGCTGCTTCTCTACAGCGTATTCGTCGTGACCTTCGGCGGGTTCGGGTTCGGCGCCATGGGCGCTGCCGTATACGGTGGCCGGAAGGTGCGCGAGGCCGGCCAACTCCAGAAACGCCACGTGGACGAACCCTGGCGGTGGAAACCCGAATGGGCTACCGGCGAAATCCGATCCAGCACCAGGGCCACCCTGTTCGCCTCCATCGTTTTCACCATCTTCTGGAACGCCATCGCCTTTCCCATTGGTACGATCATCGTGCGAGAAGCCGTCTTCGAGGGCGGCGACAACAGAGCCCTTCTCGTGCTCATCTTCCCGGCTATCGGACTGCTCATGGTCGCGTGGGTGCTTCTCCAGATCGCTCGATGGCGCAAGTTCGGCAACAGCTTGTTCAAAATGGCCGAGGTGCCCGGCGTCATCGGCGGCAAGTTGAGCGGTGTGATCGAGGTGCCTGCGAAGGTACGTCCCGAAGACGGCTTCCACCTGACCCTGAGTTGCATCAACGAAGTCACCAGCGGCTCCGGCAAGAACCGGTCCACCCGCGAGAACGTCCTTTGGCAGGACACCTGCGTCATGGCCCGTGAACTCGCCGAACGCGACCCCACGCGATCCGCCATCCCCGTCGCCTTCGGCATCCCCTACGACTCCCGTGAATGCGACGAGTCGGATTCGGACAACGAGATCCTCTGGCGCCTCGAAGTGAAGGCTTCCGTTTCCGGCGCCGACTACCACGCTCAGTTCGAGGTACCCGTGTTCAAGACCGCCGCCAGTTCCGAGGGCTTCGTGTTGGACGACTCCGCCCTGGCCGGGTACGCCGCCGAACCCGACCCCGAGCGCGACCTGGCCGCAACAGGTGTACGCGTCACGCCGCTACCCTCGGGCGGTGTGCGACTGGACCTCCCCATGGCCCGCCACAAGGGCCTCGCCGTAAGCATCACCATCTTCGAACTCATCTGGTTAGGCGCCATCGTCGTCATGATCAAGCTCGGAGCGCCGCTGCTGTTCCCCATCATCTTCTCGGCCTTCGGGCTGTTGATTGGTTACTTCACCCTCGACCTCTGGTTCACCTCCAGCCGCATCGAAGCCGAACACGGCGTCCTCACCTTCTCCTGCGGCCTCCTCGGCGGCAAGACCCAGACCCTCACCTTCGACGACATCGAAACCATCGAACACAAAATGACCACCCAAAGCGGCAAGAAAGCCTACTACGCCATCCGCGTCCGCACCATCGCCGGAAGACACCACACCATCGCCAAACGCCTCGACGGCATGCGCCTCGCCCAAACCGCCATCGACATGATCACCGACGCCTTGACCGAAAGAGCGTGATCGGCAGACGCACCAGCCGCACAGTTCCACTCCGTCATTCTGAGCAAGGCGAAGAATCCCGTGTGTGGGACCGGTGCCCCGGCCGAGCCACGGACGTGACCCATCGGTCGCGCCACGACCGGAGGTCTCCCTTACGGCCCACCTATGAGTCCCGTTGGTCCCATACGACCCATGGGCCATCCCCGGAACCCTCCTTCCCGTGTCATCCCAAGCGAAGTCGAGGGATCTCGCTCACCCGGTGACTGTCCTGCGGTAAGAGATCCCTCGACTTCGCTTGGGATGACATGGAGGTGGGGTGCGCCATCTGCATTCGGTGGCAACCGCCCGGTTGGATGACAGCGTCTGCCAAGCGGGATGACCGTGAGTGCGATGTCTTCAGCAGCTCCGTATTGGGCCTGTTGAAGGAGTCTGAGTCTATGGCGCGTAGCCCGCGACAAGCCGGGGATTGCCAAGTTCCTCCGACAACTTGACTTGATTGAGGTCGATTGCAGGCTATTCAGGTTGTAGGCAATAGCGGACGAATCGAGTAGGTAGGAGGGTCGCCCCTCCTACCTACTCGATTCACTCAGACTGAGCCGCAGTTGGACTACGCTCGGTTTCGTCTTCCTCTTCGCAGTGCGGCGTATCCGGCCGCGGCAAGACCCGCGATCACGATCACCGCGCCGGGACCCGGAAGCGCACTATTCGACGTGTATGTGCCGGAAAGGGTCGCCGTGGCGCCATCCGAAACTGTCACGGTCGCGGCGGACGGCGTTTGCCAGTCGACAACGGGCTGGAAGGTGACGGTGTAGTCGCCTACGAGGAGCCCGGTGACGGTGTCCCCGCTACTCTGCCACGCGCCTGCGCCGACCTTCCACAACGCGCCCGCGGACACCGCTTCAGGAGGATCGATGGTGACGGTGAGGGCTCCCGTCGCGGACGTCGCCGTGTAGGCGCCTGTCTCGACCGTAACCGTATTGTCGGCGATGGTCACCGGTACGTTCGCAGGAGGAATCCATCCAGGCGGCGTGTTGAAGGAGACGGTGTGAGTCCCGAAGGAAAGGTGATTCACTGTCGCTTCGCTGGTCTGCCACGCGCCCCCGTCCAAGCGCCACTGCGCGCCAGCGCCGACTGCGCCCTCGGGGGACAGCGAAACCAGCAGCGACCCCGTGAGGGAGCCGGAGGTCACCAGACAGACCGCGTCCACCCACCCACAGTCGTCGCCGTCGGAGACCGAACTGTCTTTCTCGTAGACCCAGGCCACGGTGTGCGGCCCCGCTCCAATGAACCGGTTGGCAAGTGTCCAATCCACTTCTCCGTTGATCTCTATGGCGGGGGTGCCATCCACTACAAATCGCAGGGAATCGAATCCACTTTCAGAACTGACCTTCCACCAGAAGCGCAGGAAGCCCGGCCCTGTGACCGTTGTCTGTAGCGTACTGGACTGACTGTCCGCTACGTCGCCGCTCTGCCCCGAGGCGTGGCCATCGTGCGACATCAGGCGCTGACCGTACCAATCGGCGTCGCCCGACGTCGCCCACGACATCTCTTGGGCATTTAGCGCGATAGGCAGGGCAACAGGCTGAACCACGTAGACGCCGGTCACAGCTTCTCCCGTGGCGCCCGTGAGCGTGACAATCTCATCCGCGGGCGTGTTGTATCCCACCACTTCGGAGAAGGAGACGGTGTAGGCCCCCGGCGACAGGCCCGTCGCAGCCTCGCCCGAGTTGCGCCATGCGCCTCCGTCCAGACGCCACCGGGCACCGGCCGATACCGCTGCGCTCGGCTGGATGAAGACCATGATCTCATCCGAAGCGAACCCGATCTCGAAGGTCATGGTGCTCCCGGTGGCGCTGACGGAGTGGATGCTGAAGGGACTCGCGACGGTGCGTCCGTCGGACGCCCAGAAGGTCAATTCCGGCATGGTCCCCGCGTTCACGGCGTCAACTCCGCCGCTGTGGAAGGCGTCGGCGGAGTTCGGGCGGGGCTCGAGGTACCATGGGTTCGGGCTGTTGTCGTACGGGCTGGCCTCAAGAAGCAACAGTTCGTACGGCTTCGTGTAGTCGCATGAGGCGCTGTCCGTGATGGTCGAGTGGGTATTGGATCCGGATTCCAGGGCATGGTATCCCAGCACGCCGCTCGCCGGGTTGACGCTCGCGGAGCTGCCTCCGTAGGGACCCTCGTATCCGCTCGATCCCCGCGTCTCGAAGATGAAGTACTCCTGCGGATTCGACGGATTCTCGAACCGGTAGTAGGTGTTGTTCGACACGTTCACCGTGGCAGTCAGAACGTCCGTGGGGAGGACGTCCACTATTGTCGCCCAGCCGGCCGCGGTCTTGAGATAGGGGTCCACATTCACGGGGTGGCGTCCGCCGTCGACGTGGTTGCCGGAAGCCATGAGCGAGAAATAGCCCATCGACGCAGGATTGCCGTTGTAGGAGTAGAGATCCGGGAACGCGCACAGCATGTGACCGTTCTCGTGGCACATGGTTCCGATCTTGAGCGAAGTCTCCATGTCCGTCATCTGGTATCGGTTGGCCTGGATACTGTTCCCGGCGTCAACGACCTTGGATGGGATCGACCAACTGTGGGGCCATAAGCCTCGGCTCCAACCCGACGCGCAGTTGCCCGCGTAGAACACGTTGATGCATTTGATGCTCTGGTTGGACCCCCAGGGATAGGTCGAAAACTGGGTGAAGTCGAACCCTTGCCCCATGAGGACATCGAGGGCGTCCTGCACCAGTTCCTGGGCCTTGCTGGATCCCCAGTCGTTGGGGCTGTCGTCGTCGTAGTAGCTTTTGGGATTGGGTACGCGCACGTAGGACGTGATGACATTCGTGTAGTCCAAAAGCCCGCCCGACTGGATATCGAAGTACTCGCGGACGCTACACGCGTTGCTGTAGGCCGTGTAGCCGGAGGCCTGGTTGAAGTACAGGTCTACGTTCGCTTGGGGAATCGTGCCCGGTTCATCCGAGAAATCCACAAGGATGCATAGTCCGACGAAGGATCCCGTGGTGGTGCTGAGGGGTGGTCCGGGAAGCGGATAGGACTTGCCCGACGAGGTGGGCTCGGGCTCACCCAGCAGGGGGCGCCCGCGGTCGTCGGCCCGGAACTTGCGCTGTGCCTTGCGCACCGTGGCCTGTAGCGCATCGGCCGGAAGCCGCAGTTTGGGCGCCACGCCCGCCTGCGCCGCCCGTAGCGACATTTCGGCCTTGCTCTGGCTCTGCGACACGACCGGGATCCCGGTCGAGACGAATGAGCCGCTGCCTTCACCCAACGCGGCGTAGCAGTAGTACCCCGACGCCGGGTCTTTCAAAATGACATAGCCGTCCAGCGTCTCCTGGTACGCGAAAAACTCGTCACCGTAGAGTTTCACAGGAAACGTCGCGCCGTCCGGCTGGCGATAGGTGAATGTCTCGCGCCCGATGTAGGGCGCTGCCGAAGCGGGAAGCGAGAACCCCAAGAGAAGGACCATCCACGAGACACCGAGGGAGACCAAGCGAGTGCGAGAACTCATAAGCACACCTCCAAGACCGCTACGCAATCCACGGGGCGAACCTTCTGAGCCCCAACATAGAACCGACTCTACCCTAATCGTAGGCGATAATCCCGAATACCGCAAATATTCTCTGAAATCGTCCCGGAACCGGTGCCTTGGGCTCGGTCAGCGGACGAGGGGGGCGTCACCCCTAACAACCTTGCAGGTAGGCACTTAGGATTCCGCCCCCCTTGAAACTGACCCTCGAGGCCGGCCAACCCAGGTCGATCCAGGCTTTGTCCTACCATTTCGTCGCCGAATCCCCTACAATTCCAGCCGCACTAAAGGGAACCCAACGCGCCGGGGGCGAAGTCGCCGCGAATTGCGCGGTGCAAGAGCAAACAAACGAATGAGCAAATCGAAGCTAACCATCTACCTGGTGATACCGGTGGCAGTGAGCCTGGTCCTGCTGTCCATGTATTTCTCCGGCGACATCGTGCTCCAGCGGCTCGTCAGCCCCAAGCTGCCGCCATTGCCGCCAGACTCCTGGCGCGAATTCGGCATTCTGGAGAACCTTGAACACCTCATCCTTCTGGGCATGTTCGTCGTGTCGTGCATCGGCGTGGTTCGCAAGCAGAACCGTATCGAACGATACGGTTTCGCGCTCCTGGCTGCATTCACAATGTTCGTATTCCTGGAAGAGATCGATTACGGCACCCACGTCCTGGCCTTTCTGAGGTGCCCGGTGAGTTTCCAGTGGTTCCTGCCCGTAGCGGAGTGGCCTCGCGAACTCATCAGCCAGATCGACCTGGTTGCCGAGCCCGTCAACATTCACAACCAGGCGGGACTGACCAAGATCATGAAGAACCTGGCCGATCTTTCGGTCTTTGGGTTGTTTCTGGTGACGCCGTTCGTGGCGGGGCGTGTTCGGAATACGTGGGTTCGGTATCTGGCGCCGGAGAAGTACGCCGTCCTCACCGTCATCGCCATCGTCATCCTGCGGTGCCTCACGCATGCCTTGGGTGACCGGGAAGAGGCTGCCGTGAAAGCCGCCCAGATTGCGGGAAACACCGCCAGGGAACTCGGGTCCATCAGCAGCAATCTGTCGGAGTTCCGTGAACTGAACGTCTATTACCTGTTTCTGGTGTATCTGGCAGGCATCGTGTTCTTGCGCACGCGTGGCAAGGATGCACAGGCGACGGGAAACGCCAATGAGCACCCGCACGTCACGCCGGGAAATGACGCCCAGTAGGGGCGGCCAGACTCAGGACTCGCTCGACTTCCCTTTGCGCACCCTCAGGATATACTTGATGATGTCGCGCCTGCTGATAATGCCCACGAGTTTCCCTTCCTCGAGGATTGGCACCCTCCTGAAGTTCTCCTTGATGAGACATTCGCAGATGTCGACCAACGTGTCGTCAGCCTGGAACGAGACCGGTTCAGCCGTCATGAAGGAAGAGACGGGCTCGTCTCTGAGATGCTTCTCATAGAGCAGCTTCAGCATGTCCTTCTCGGAGACGATTCCTCGAAGCCGCTTCTCGTCGTCCACCACGGGGAGACCCGTCACGTTGTGCTCCACGAGAATGCGCATGGCGTCCAGGACAGGCGTGTCCTCCGTCACAGAACAAATTTCGGTAGTCATGGCGTCTCGAGCGTTGAACATGCATGGCCTCCTTCTCAGGGTATGTCCGCGGGTTGCCCACGGATCCTACGAGGCGGGCGCACCGCGCGCACGCGCCCTCACTGTCGCAGGCCCATGCGTACTGCACGAGACTTCACCGGATGGACCTGCAAACCACAACCGCAGGTATGTCTGCATTGATTGTATGCGGACCAGCGGATCCCGTCAACCCGCGGCGACGGGCGAAAGGCCGTTGCGGGGCGCCCGGATGCGGCCGGGTCGCCCCATCCGCGCCTCTCCTCGCACGCCGATCGCGCGACCCAAAATGAGCAAACTGCTATTGACAGCCTTACTGCGTAATCGTATTATGGCGAACGGCTTGGACTGGTGGGCACAGGCAAGTCAGAACGGGAGGAGCCGGACCTATCCAGGTCTCCGGCGAAGCGTTTGGGGTTCCGAGTCTGCGGTAACGCAGGGGGTGCAGTCATGAGAGTTTCCTGTCTGGCCGGAATGTGTCTTCTGGTAGTGGCGGCGTTTGGTGGCTGCGGGTCGTCGTGGATTGACGGCAATGCCATCAAATCACCCGTGGCAGGCGCTGAGATCGTTGTCACCGGCTTCGATTCCGTCGGAAGCGAGGTCGCACTGTCTCCGACCGCTTCTCCGGTCGTGACGGATTCGGGCGGCGGCTACACCTTCGGTCTCGATCCGGATTCGGTTGGCTCTTGGGTCAATCGCCCACTGATCGTCGGAACCATTGGCGGGGTAATGGGCGACCCTCCAGCAACCGCACCCATGCTTGAGGCCATCATCGCGAGCCCCTCCGCGCTGACTCGTCCAGAAGTCACCGTGACGGCTCACCTCTCCTTGGCGAGCTCGGTCGCTGCCGGGCTCTTGAGGAAGCAAACGCAGGGCGCGGGACGTCCGCCCAGTGTCGCTGAAGCCGAGGCCATCATCGCCTTGGTCGAGTCGACGTTCGATGTTGACCTCCATGCCGATCCGGCGGACCCGGCCCAAGCTGTCGCCCTGCTGAACCAGTGTGTCGACCAGAACTTGGACCTTGTGGCGACTCCAACCAACAATCCGGCGGTCGACGAACTCATTGCCTACCTGGTTGCGAATATGAGTTCTTCTTCGGGAGTGCTGGACGGCATGATGGACGATCCCGCGTCGCCGGGCACCGACTGTCCGGCGGCCTTCTCTCCGTTCAAGACCGGTATGTTGACGACGCTCCTGCCCGGTGGACCGTCGGCTTTCATGAACCTTGGCTTCTCAACGGACACACAGTTCATCGAAAACAACGGCATGGACTATGCCTGCCTGACGGCCACACTAACCGATGCGGAAGGATCGCTTCTGGCCGCCGTGGACGACGTGACCATCGCGATCGTGTCGGGCACGGGAACCCTTGATCCGGCGCTGGTCGATCCGGGCCCGGGAGGCAAGCGTCTCCAACTCACCAGCACCACCGTGGGGAACGTGGTCGTGCGCGCCTCGTACGATCTGACCAACGGCAACACCATCAGCCACGATCTCACCGTAGGCGTCGTCGATCTCCATGTGGACACGGACGGGGACGGCTTCACGGACGGTGAGGAGACCATGGGCTGGGACATCATCGTCGACGAGAACGGCTACGGAAACGGGGCGGACCCGGGTCTCTTGACAAGCCGGCATGTAACCAGCGACCCCAACCGGCCGGACACCGACATGGACGGGTTGAGCGACTACGAGGAGTACCTCATCCAATGCGACCCGCAGCGCGTGGACACGGACGGCGACGGGCTCAGCGACTATGAGGAATGGACCCAGTGGATGACTAGTCCCTGCAGCGTGGACTCGGATGGAGATTGCAGGGGTCCGGACCAGGACCACGCGCCGTCTGCACTGTTGTTCGATGGCAACGAAGTCAATCTCAATGACACCTCCCCCTCGCTGGACGATACCGATGGTGACGGCTGGACGGACTACGAAGAGGTCGACCATCCGGCCCGCAGTCCGCTCGTGGCGGACCTGCCAGAGCTGAGCCTCATGATCGTGGACACGGTCGATGTCCGTCTGGACGTCGAGTACGCCGAACAAACGGGCTTTGAGCGGCAGTACGGTTCGGAATTCACGGAGAGCCACACGGAGACGGAGGGCCGTTCCTCGCAGCACTCCGTCACCACCAGTCTTGAGGTGGGCTATGAGTCCTCGGACAGCCTCTGCTCATGGGGCACGTGGGCGGTCAAACTCGGATTCGCGTACGGCTATACGTGGGGCACCAGTACTCAGACATCGGACACGTCGCAGCGCGCGTACCAGGACTACATCACCGACTCTCGAGTCTACACCGAGACTGCGGCAAGCGGATCGATGACCATGGGCGTCCAACTCGAGAACACGGGGGACACGGCGTTCACGTTGACTCACCTGGCCTTCGCGGCCCGCCACTGGAATCCGGGAGCGAATGCGGGCGCCAAGGCCTCGACTGGTTCGTTCTCGACCCTGGCAACGCTGACACCGCAGTTGGGCGGCGGCATCGCGTTGGCGCCGGGACAGTTCACGCCGGTGATCCAGGTTCAGGCCTCGGACGTCAACGCCTCCCGCATCAAGGACTTCCTTGCGCAACCGGCCAGTCTCCACATTGAGCCGGCCTCCTACGAACTCGAGAACGCCGCCGGGCTCAATTTCGCGTACCTCGAGGAGATTACCAAGTACCGGACGGCCAGGGTCATCATCGACTTCGGCGATGGACGAACCGAGGACTATCGCGTGGCCACCAACGCCAAGCGTGGGCCCGGCGGCACCTACCCGGGTGTGACGCTCGGCGGTATCATGAACGACATTCTCGGTATTTCCTATGCCGCTACCGGGCAGGCGCCCACCAGCGTTCGCGATGTCGCGAACTACTCCGGCACCCCCACGAACGCCGACGCCGAGGGATTCTGGGTCGTAGTCGTTTCGAGCGACCGCCCGGAACCCGTAGGCGTCGATTTCGACGACATCGTTCTCCAGGCCGCGGACCAGATTCTGATGATGTTTGTCCGCGACGATGACGGGGACGGCCTCTATTCGCCTGAGGAACAGCACTACCGTACCGACGATACGGTCACCGACCAGGATGGGGACGGCCTGACGGACGCGGAAGAGGTCCGGGGCACATACGTGGACTCGACCGGCACGGTTCGGGAAGGTGGCTGGGACGTGACCGTGTTCGGGAGCGACACGTACCGTGTCTTCTCCGATCCCACGGCCGTCGATCAGGATGGCGACGGCTTCAGGGACGACGAGGAGAAGGCCGCGGGGACTGACCCCACATTGGCCGACACCGATGGCGACGGTCTGCCCGACCTCAACGACCCCCACCCGCTGCACCCGGCAGGGATCCTGTTCGTGAGGAGTGGTGAAAGCGGCAGTGGAAGCAGTTGGGCCGGTGCATTTGGGGATCTGCAGGCTGCCCTCGCTGCCGCCTCGAGCCGGAATTCCGACAAGGCCGGCCCCGACAACGACGTCAGCGGAATCTGGGTGGCGAAAGGTATCTACAAACCGACTTCAGGGGCTGACAGGGGTGCTCACTTCGACCTGCCCGCCGCCGTCGGCGTGTACGGCGGGTTCGAAGGCGTTGACACCGAAACCAAGCTGGGCCATCGCAACCCGGATCCGATCACGAACGGCACCGTGCTCTCCGGGGACCTCGCGGGGGACGACGAGACCGGCGGCAGCATGGCCGATAACAGCATGTGGGTAGTCAACGTCCCGGGTGGTATGGACAACACCACCGTCCTGGACGGATTCCTCATCACTGGCGGCAACGGCAGCATAGCGGCGGGCATGTATGTGGAAGACTCCGGCCCGACGCTGCGAAATCTGTTCTTCCGGAAGAACACGGCGGCTCAAGCAGGAGGCGGCCTGTGCATTATCAATGGATCCGGCATGACGCTGACCAACTGCACGTTCAGCGACAATGAAGCGATCCAGGACGGAGGGGGCCTCTACATTCATGAAACCACCGCGCCGACGGACGTGATTACGCTGAGTGATTGCGTGTTCAGTGAGAACCGCGCCAACATCGGAGGCGGTCTCTACTACAACGGTGTTGAGTCTGAACAGCGTTCGCTGGAGTTGGACGGCTGTGCCTTCCTTCAGAACCAGGCGTCCGGGAGCGCTGGAGGCGCGTACTTGAGCAACGGCATCCACCGAATCACGAACACCCAGTTCCGGCAGAACGCTGGAAACGGTATCTGCGCCGTTGGGAGTGCGCAGATGGTTCTTCAGCAGTCGGCGTGGTGGAAGAACTCTGCCGGAGGGTCAGGTGCGGGAGTGTACCTGGGGAATACCGCGCGAGCATGGGTCGTACACTGCACGTTCCTTGAGAACTCATCGTGGGGAGGCTCAACGACTGGGGGCGGCATGCGCTGTGACGAGGATACCCGCGCGTCTGTGGAGAACAGCATATTCTGGGGCAACACGGCTACGTGGCACGGATTGGATACCACCAGCTATCAGTACTACCGATACAGGACGGGAGGGCGGCTTTGGGACGTCAGCATGTCTTGCGTAGAAGGCGTGCGAAGCCCAGGATACCTTGAGGGCTACTGGAACACTGGCGGCGACCCGAAGTTCGTGGACGCGGAAAACGGCGACCTTAGGATAGGCGCCGATTCCTCGTGCATCGACACCGGCCGAACGCTCGTCGACTTCGACCCCCTCGAACCGGGATTCCAGCCGCTGCCGGAGACCGACTTGGGCGGGCAGCCGCGGATCGTCGACGGCGATGGCGACGGTTGGGTTGCCGTGGACATGGGCGCGCACGAGTATCAGGGGAACTAGCCCTTCCCCTCAGCAAGAAGAGGCGAAGGCGGCCGTACGTCCGGTCGCCTTCGCTTCGCTTGATCTACTCCAGGAACAGTTCCACCACGGGAACGACCACGTCGGGTTTCTCCACGGGCAATTCGAGCGTCAGCGTGCCTTTGTCGGCATCTTCTTTGAAGGCCACCTCGGACGCATCGTTGAGAAGCTGCGCGTAGTCTACCTTACCGGCGAATCCGTCCAAGTGGACGTGGCGGAAGGGCCAGGCGAAGAGGTGCAGATACAGGCGCTTGCCGTTCTGCGTGAACCGGCAGTCTTGGGGAGTGGCAAACTCGCTCTGGGTGCATCCGTAGATCGCGCGGGCGTGGAGCGCCATCCAATCGGCGTAGGCCGCCAAGGCTTCCTCGGCGCGGTGGTCAAAGGCGCCGCGGGCGGTGGGCCCTACGTTCATGAGCAAGTTGCCGCCGCAACTGACCGAGTTCACCAACATCTGGATGAGCTGTTCCGGGCTCTTCCACGTGGCCTCGTCGCGGTGGTAGCCCCATGAGCCGCTGAAGGTCTGGCAGGTTTCCCAGTAGACGGGCTTGCCGTCCACGGTCACCCATTCGCTGGGCTGGAACTGCTCGGGCGTATGGATGTCGGCCTGGTCAGCGGTAAGGTCGAGGCGATTGTTGATGATGATGTTCGGTTGGAGTTCGCGCACCATGGCCAACAGCTTCTCGCTTTCCCAGTCGTCCTTGCCCTTGCCGCGGAGTCCTTTGTGTTCACTGTCGGGATACGAGAAATCGAACCAGATGATGTCGACATCGCCGTAGTTCGTCAGCAGTTCGCGCACCTGGTTGCGCATGTACTCGGCGTACTTCGCCACGTCGCGCGTCTCGTTCATCTTCAACGCATCGGGATGGTTCCGCATGGAATGCAACGGGTCGATAGGGAATTCGGGATGGTGCCAGTCGATGATGGAGTAGTAGAAGCCCACGCGGATGCCTTCCGCGCGGAAGGCGTCGACCATCTCGCGGAGCAGGTCCTTGCCACAGGGCGTGCTGGGTGCTTTGTAGTCCGTGTACTGGGTGTCCCAGAGACAGAATCCTTCATGGTGTTTCGTGGTGATGACGAAGTACTTCATACCGGCTTCGCGCGCCATCCACGCCCATTCCCGCGGGTTGTACAGGTCCGGGTCGAAGTGTTTGAAGTACTTCTCATAGACGTCGTCGGGCGTCTCTTCTTTGTGCTTCACCCATTCATGGCGTGCGGCAAGGGCGTAGGTGCCCCAGTGAATGAACATGCCGAATCGGTCCTGAACGAACCAGTCCATGTCGCCGGTCACCGGCGCGGGTTTGGGGATTGCAGTCATGGCGCTTCTCCTTCGGATACTGTGGACCGCCGCGCGTGGTGTGCCTTCTCTCACGCACGTTGGTTGCCTTTCCGTGACGGAAACGAATGGTACCACCCGCGCGGCGTGGGTTCCACCCGAGTCCCGAAGGGGCGGTGAACTCGGGTTCACGCGTGTGCTACCTTTGGTCGGAGAACACGGAGGGAGTGGATATGAAACTCGGGATGTGGAATGCGATGGCCCTTGGTCTACTCACGGCGCTCTCGGCGGGATCGGCCGAGGCGGCGGAGGAAGGCGGACTTGCAATGAAGGAATCCCTGGAACTACGCGCCGCAACCCCGGACACGACCACCGTCAAGGTCTTTGAACGGCTCACGGTCGATGTGGACCTACGCGCTACCTATGAAAATCCATTCGACAGCAGCCAGGTCCGCGTCGATGCGGTGGTGACGCCACCCGGCGGGGAATCCTGGACCGTGCCTGGGTTTCTGTACGAACCCTACGAACGGAAACTTGAAGACGGTGTCGAGCAAGTCACCTTGGCAGGCCAAGCGTCCTGGCAGGTGCGCGTGTCGTTTCCGGCCGCGGGCGCCCACACCATTACCGTGTCCGCGACAGATGCCAGCGGTACCGTGTCCGCCGATCCCATTCCCGTGCAGGTCGAAGGGGCCGACGTGCCCGGCATGGTGCGTAGGCATCCTGAAGACCGCCGCTACTTCGTGACCGACCGCGGCGAGACTTTCTATCTCGTGGGCGCCAACGTCTGTTGGAGCGACGGACGTGGCACCTTCGCCTACGACGCCTGGATGTCCAAGTATGCCGACGCAGGCTGCAACTTCCTGCGCGTCTGGCTCGCGCCCGGGTGGACCATGTGCTCCCTGAACAATCTCGACACCGGGTTTGGCCGCATTGACCTTGGAAGCGCGTGGCGCTTGGACCAAGTCATCGAGAACGCCGAGCGCCTCGGGCTCCGTGCCATGCTCTGCATCGACAGCTTCAACATCCTCCGGCGGAAGGAACGGCGCTACGGCGATTGGGAGAACTCGCCCTATGTGAAGGCCAACGGAGGCCCCCTCGATGTACCTTCGGAGTACTTCACCGACGAAACCATGCTGAGCGCCTATCGTGACCGGCTCCGCTACCTCGTCGCGCGGTACGGGTACAGTCCGAGCGTGTTCGCGTGGGAATTCTGGAACGAGGTCGACATCATCGACGACTACGACAGCGATCTCGTCACCGCGTGGCATGGGATGATGGCCCGTCACCTTCGCAAAACCGACCCTTGGGACCACCTTATCAGTACCAGCCACGCGGGCCCCTTCGGCGACCCGCGGCTCGATGTGATACCGGAGCTGGACTTCGTCCAGACCCACCGCTACGGCGCCAAGGACATGGCCGTTGAGTTGGCCAGGGACCGCGAGACCAAACTGGCGGCCAAGGACCGGCCCCATTTCCACGGCGAATACGGCGTCAGCCACAGTGGCCAGAAGACCACGGAGATGGACCCCACTGGCATCCACATTCACAACGGGCAATTCTCCAGTGTGGGCCAACTCCAGGCGGGAGGCCCCATGACTTGGTGGTGGGACTCCTACATCGACCCGGTGGGACTCTATCCCATCTACGCGGCCTTCAACCGCTGGATTGGGGACGTGGACTTCGTGGCCCAGCACGTGCAACCCATCCTCGCCCGGGTCCGGTACTCTGCGGGCGAGCTTCCCCGCCTTCCCGACGACGACGTCCTGCGGCCCGAGGCCGCTTCCTGGGAGCCGGCGCCCTGGAACGCCCCTACCGTCGTGCGCGTGAACCGGAAGGGGGTCGTCAGTTCAGACAATCCCCTATCGCGCCTTCTTCACGGCGTGGTCAATCACGCGGACCTCCACAACCCGGTCACCTTTGAGTTGGATGTGCCGAAGGCCACCACCTTCGGTGTTCATGTGGAGGGCGTGTCCGGCCATGGCGGCGCGGGCCTGGCGATTTCCCTGGATGGACACAAGGTGCTTGACGAGGACTTCGCGGACACGGACGACAAACCCGACACCATCACTAAGCACAATCGTCTCTTCAAGATAGACCTTCCGAAGGGAAAGCACACCGTCCTCGTAGAAAACACCGGCAAAGACTGGTTCTACGCGGCGTACCACATTCCGTGGCTTGCGGCTGTTCCGGCCGTGCGTGTTCTGGGCGTAACCGGCGACTCGGTCTGCCTAGCGTGGATCCACAACAGGCAGTACACGTGGCGCAACATGATCCGGGACGACTTCGAGCCCACGGCAATCGAGGGAATTGAGTTGACAATCCAGGGTCTTGAGGCCGGGCAGTGGAACGTCCAAGTCTGGGATACCCACCGGGGCGCCGTGGCATCCGAGTCGACATCAGGGACTGACGCGAGCGGCGACCTGACGATCGGACTCCCCCCCTTCCAATGGGACATTGCCCTCCGACTCGAAAAGCTGCCCGAATGACCGTGAACGGTCTGCCGACAAGGGCTGTCTAAAGACATATTATTACATTAGTTAACCGCGATTATACAGCCAGAAAATCGCTTGCTTTTTGCTTCGTCCTGATGCAAACTACCGTTCGGTAGTATTGACGATATGTCAGTTGACTTCCGAGGGGAGGGCTCCGGAAGTCAATGGAATGTGGAGGACCATCAGGGGGGAGAACTATCTAGCGTGCGTCTCGGCCCGTAGTTGACAGACCTATTCCGCTCTAATCCTTAGATGCCAAGACTCGGGCAAAGTCCACGCGAGATCGTTCACAACATAGGGACGATCAACGAATGAAAGCGCGTGGGTTCACTCTCATCGAACTGTTGGTTGTAATCGCAATCATCGGCATCTTGGCCGCTGTCCTCCTGCCGGCGCTCGCACGTGCCCGCGAAGCCGCTCGTAGAGCCAGTTGCCAGAACAACCTCAAGCAATGGGGCCTCGTGTTCAAGATGTACGCCAACGAGGCCCGGGGCGAGGTCTTTCCCCCCATGCACGGTCCCGAGCCATTCGGGGAGACCGTGCCGTCGGGCTGCGGCAACGTGAACCCCGACCCGGATGTTTTCGTGAGTATGTACGCGGTGTATCCGGAGTATTGCACGGATACGTTGCTCCTGGAATGCCCTTCAGACCCTGGGCAGCGGACGCCGGGCATTGCACAGGATATCGGTGGCTGCCAATGGACCGGCAGCATCACGGACGGCGACATCAGCTACATGTACCTCGGGTATTGCCTGGATCGGTGCAACGACGACGACCCCCAGATGGACGTGTCCGCGCTCGCGCCAGGGGCCGGCGACGCGCCCGTGCAACTGGCGGCGTGGTACCTCGGGCTGGACGCCTTTATCTACGGAACGGGGGCCGCGGCATTGTTCGATAATGACATCGATACGGCCGACGTTGCTCTTCCGGGAGCGGGCAACGGTGGCACGAATACCATCCGGCGGCTGCGGGAAGGGATCGAACGATTCCTCATCAGTGATATCAACAACCCCGCTGCCACAAGCACCGCGCAAAGCGAGCTTGCCATCGCGTGGGACCTTGTCTCCAACGACCAGTCGAGCACGGTCGAGTACAACCACATTCCCGGTGGAAGCAACGTCCTTTACATGGACGGACACGTTGCTTTTCTCCGGTATCCGGGAGCCTTTCCCGTTTCACGGGGTCTGGCATCGGTAGCCGGTCTGTTCGGCGAAAGGGTCATTCCCTAGCGGTCCGCGGGAGGGAATCACTGAATCTGATGCTGCAGGCGACGTATGTGCCGAGAGCGGGGGCTCCGGTTCCAAGGGGACTGGCATGGATCTGGGACGACCTCTCAACGCACACCAGATTGCCGAAATCCACGAGGCCGCGGAATGCCTCATCGAATCAACCGGCTTCGTCGTGCAGGACTCCGAGGCCCTGGACACCTGCCAGAGCGTCGGCGCAAAGGTCGATGAGGCCCAGGGGCGGGTAAGGATCCCGCGTACGCTGCTCCGCGAACTGCTCGACCGCGCCCCCGCCACGTACACCATCGGCGGTGTCTCAGGCGCCACCCACGAGATTGGCGGCGGAACCCCGTGGGGTGTCGCGATCGTCACAGACCCCTGGATCGTCGATTACGAGACTCAGCGCCCCCGACGCCCCCGGCTTGACGACCTCCGGCGGCACACCATCCTCGCGCAGAAACTGGAACCCGTCGCCGCCGTGGCGCGCATGGATTTCCCCGTGGAGGACGTGCCGGGCGTTGGATCCAGCCTGCGCGCCTGGGAAGAGCATCTCCTTCACCATGGCAAGCACTGCTACTTCGTCCCGGCCGAAACGGACAGCAACCGGCAGTGGCGCGATATCGTGGCTATCCTGGCAGGCGACGAGGACCCGGCGTCCCTGCGTCTATTCAGCATCATGGTGGCCGTGATCTCGCCACTGACGATCTCCAGTATCAACGTAGACCTCATGCGGATGGCCTTTGAGTACGGCGCACCAATCGTGCCGACCATCTGTCCCATGGCGGGAAGTACCAGCCCCTACACCATCGCCTCGACGCTTCTCCAGGGCCACGCGGAGAACCTGAGCATGATGGCTCTGAGTCAAATGCTCAAGCCGGGCCACCCGTTCCTGTACGCCTTCGGGCCATCCGTCACCGACTTGCGGACCGGGCATGACCAGTACTACACGCTGGACAAGGTGCTGTGGAAATCGGCCGCGGTGCAGTTGGCGAAATCGTGCGGCCTGCCCGCGACGGCGGAATGCGGCGGGGCCATGACCTACCGGTACGACGCACAGACCGGCATGGAGGGGAACCTGTTCATGCTGGCGGCGGCGGGATCGGGGGCCCACGTACTCGCCGGATTCGGATCGTGCTACACGGCCATGGGCATGTCCGCGGAAATGATGGTGATCCAGGAGGCCTGGCTCGATGCGGCACGGTTCCTTCAACGGGGTATCCGGACAGAGGATGGACGTCTGGGCCTGGACCGTATCGAGGAAGCGGGACCCGGCGGGGCGTTCATGACTGACCCGTTGACGCTGGAGTACATGCACGGCGACGAATTCTTCGACAACGGACTGTTCGATGTGTCGCCGTGCGGGCACGACGGCAAGAGTATGATCGAACGCGCCCACGAACGGGTGGAAGAACTGATCGCTGGATTCGAGTCGCCGGTGCCCGGAAACGTCCAGGAGGGCCTGCGCCGGTACTTCCACGACGAACGACTCAGGATCGAACGCGGGAGCGCGTGAGGCGTCCGATCACACGTGCTGCTTCAGGAACGCCATGATGGCGCTTCGTCCGTCTTCCGTCTCCCGATGGCCGTCGTCGTAGCGCAGGAGTTCCCAGTTCTCCGAGGCGTCCAACTCTCCATATACGGCCTGCATCTCGCGGTCGATGATGTCGAGCCCTTCGGGAGGCGTGAGGTTGTCCTGGATGCCGGCGAGTGCCAAGTGGGGCCGAGGCGCAATGAGGGCGTTGATGTCGGCCGTGGTGAAGTGGTTGAGCAAGTCGGGCACGTAGTAGTAGATGCCGTGGCCTTCGAGTCCGTTCGTACGCAGGATCGTGTGGAACTCCGTCTGGCAACAGATGTCGACGGTCACCTTCACCCGTTCGTCGAGCGCGGCCACCCACCACGCCATGGTACTCCCCATGGAGATGCCCAATGTCGCAATCCGCTTCGGGTCGATCTCGGGACGCGTCTCCAGGTAATCCAGTGC
>JAAEQP010000860.1 GCA_024231375.1 bacterium
CCGTTGACCGCGTGGCTGATCAGGTGGCGGCAGCCCAACACGTGCTTGAAGAACCGGAAGAACGTCTCGATCGCCCAGCGGTGGTAGTAGAGTTGGCTGATCGTTTCCGCGGGGACATCCAGAAGATCCGTCACGATCAGCATGGACTCGCCCCGACACGGACCGCCTTGGCCTGGCCGACCGCCGCGCTTCTGGTGCGGCGTACACTTGACCTCGACCAGCCGCATCGGTTGCTGGAACCCGAGGCGGCGTGCCTGATCGCCCGTAAACCGAACCACCATGTCGCGTATTACGTTGGCGTTTTGGGCTTCTTGGCTAACGGGTCGCGATTCCAACACCTCGTACGTGAGTGTGTCGTAGGCGCGGCAGACGAAGGACGAGCCGATGTCCATGATCTTCCGGAAGAGAGAAAAGCCCATGTATCCGGCATCCATGACATACAGGCGGTCCGACTTGAGCACCCCCTCCAAGACTTTCCGTTCGCCAGTGCCACCGGGTGTCACATCCATCCGTGTCGGAACA
>JAAEQP010000861.1 GCA_024231375.1 bacterium
AGTCTGCCGCAGGTGGCTCGCAATGTCAATGCCCTGCCGTCCGTAGGGCCGGAAGATTTCTGCGAATGCCGCTGCCGGCTATTTCGGGACCGGGGTCTTGAAAGCGTTAATGAAGTCGCGCACAATGATTCTGACAGGAAGACACCGTCGCCAGCCGCGCCTATGTGAAGAATATCGGCTATCCGCAACGACCCTCCTACAAGGAGAGCAACATGGCCAAGACCAAGGGAAGACTGCGGCGGATTGTGAAGTGGGTGGTGGTGCTGGTGTCCATTCCCATCCTATTTGTGGCAATTGCCGTGCTGTCGCTTGTGGGCTGGTACTCAAGCATCGTCGGGCAAGAACCAGGCGGCCTGGACACCGGTGTGACGTCCGGTGAACTGGGGGCGATGGTCAATGTCTTCTCCGGTACGGGAGGCGTACCTTGGATGTGCGCGCTGAATACGCCCGCGGCGACCCGGCCCTTTGGCTTGGTGCGTCTAGCCCCGGACACGGCGTCCATCTTGATCAACCAGCGTGGCCTGAACCGCAATGGCTATTACTATGGCGACAACAAGATCATCGGGTTCAGCCACACGCGCATGGTCGGCGCGTGGAATGAAGAGGGCGGGCATTTCCGAGTCATTCCGACGGTGGCGTCTCGCGCGACGACAGCACGCACGAAGGAGTATGTCACGCGGTTTGCTCATCGTGAGGAAACCGCCTTTCCCGGATACTATGCCGTGCGCTTGCCCAAGGAAGGGGTGCTGGCCGAACTGACGGCCACGGGGCACGTGGGGGTGCATCGCTACACCTTTACCAAAGATGAAGGGGCGCACATCCTCATCGATGTTACGAGTGTGCTGGGCGACGCCCGCGTGGAAGACGGCAAGGTGCAGATCCTCCCCGATGCGCGGGAGGTGGAGGGATCGGGGCGCACCTTTGGATCGACGGCGGGACGGTATGGCGGGTTAGATGTCTACTTCGTGGCGCGCGCCAGTCAACCTTTCGCCGAACACGGCACGTGGACGGACGGGGCCTTCTCACCCGGTGAGGTGAGCGCGGCAGGCAACGCCATCGGTGTGGATCTGATCTTTGCAAAAGATCAGGCGGAGCAGACTATTGAGTTGCGGGTAGGGATCTCCTGTGTGAGCGTGGCGAATGCGCGACTGAATCTGGATGCCGAGGCGGCGGACCGGTCTTTCGATGACTTGGTGGCCGAAGGGCGGGATGCGTGGGAGGAGCGCTTGGCGCGCATAGAGATCCAGGGCGGCACGGAACGGCACCGGCGCATGTTCTACACGGCCCTCTATCATGCCTTCCAGATGCCGACCGTCTTCAATGACGTGAACCGCGAGTACCGGGGCTTCGATAAGGCCGTTCACAAGGCGGAGAACTTTACGTACTACACGGATTTTTCGCTGTGGGACACCTTCCGCACCGTACACCCTCTCTACAACCTCGTCGCTCGCGAGGAACAACGCGACATGATGGTATCCCTCGTGGAGATGGCTAAGGTGGGCGGAGCGCTCCCACGTTGGCCCGCGGGCTGCGGCTATACGAACAGCATGTTGGGCACACCCGCGGACATGACCATCACGGAAGCCTACCTCAAGGGGGTGCGCGATTTTGACGTGGAAGCGGCTTATGGCTTCATGCGCCAGACCGCCCTGGACGGTCCACCGGAAGGGTCCAAGTTTTCGGGGCGCAGGGGGCTTGAATCCTACTTGGAACATGGCTACTGCGCGTCGGAGCACATGAGCAAGGCCGTGGCCAGCACTCTGGAGTACGCTTGGGCGGACAACTCGATTGCCCTGCTTGCGAGCGAACTTGGACGCGACGCCGACGCGGATACCTTCGCGGACCACGCCCAGTTCTACCGAAATGTCTGGAACCCGAAGACTCAATACTTTCAGCCCAGAGATTCGAAGGGTGTGTTCATGGAAGACTTCCGGCCTCTCGTGTTGTCCTACACGGATTCGGACCGGAAATACACGGACGATTATGTGGAAGGCACCGCGCTGCAATGGCGCTGGTGCGTGCCTTTCGACCCGAAGGGCCTGGTTGGTCTCTTTGAGAGCCCGGAATACTTCGCGTCCGAGCTGGATGCCTTTTTCGA
>JAAEQP010000862.1 GCA_024231375.1 bacterium
CCATCATCCGTTTCTCAAGCGCCTCTTCGGCCCGCTTGCGGTCGGTTGTATCGACGGACACGACCATGATGTGTTCTATTCGGCCATCTACATCAAAGACGGGGACGAGGGTAGAACGAAACCACAGTTCATTTCCGTCCACATCAACCACAGAGGCTTCCTGTGTTGCTGTCTCGCCTGTTTCCTTGACTTTTTGTAGATTACGTCTCATCCGCTTCTTGAACGACTCAGGGTAGAAATGGAAGGGATAAGGTTGACCATAGAATTGTGTGATGTCGTCAATGTTGAGACTCTCGACACCCGCACGGCTCATGAATTGCAGATTGAAATCAAGGTCCACTATCTTGGTGCAAACCGGTGATTGTTCGAGCCAAGTTCGGCTTCTTCTCTCGGAGTCCCTCAATCTCTCTGTGACGATCATGCGCTCGGAAATGTCTGTAACGGAGCACAGAACCGCAGTACATTCTCCAGATTCGTCGGGAATCGCCGTCTTGACCACGTGCAGCCAATGCTTCCCCTTGGCTCCCGAAACCTCCCAATCGTCCGATTCGCTACTGCCCGTGGCGATCACTTCGGCATCGCCTTTCCGGTAGGCCTCGGCCTCCTCCTGAGGGAAGAGGTCGTAGTCCGTCTTGCCGATAATCTCGTCCTGCGTCTTCCCCAAGAACTCGCAGAACTTGGCATTCACGGTTCTGTAGATCCCGTCCCTGTCCTTCAGCACCAGGAAGCCCGGTGTGGCCGCGAAGATGGTCGTCAGAAGGTCTTGCTGTCCCCAAAGCGCCATCTCCTCCTCAAGCTCCGCCAATGCCGCCTGGGCTGCGCGCATGTTGTCATCCAGGCCACGCA
The DNA here is from genome assembly GCA_024231375.1 of bacterium. Next base: position 847 of record JAAEQP010000862.1, read on the forward strand.
AGAGCAGGGAGATCGAGATGAGCGAGAGGGCAGAGGCGAACACGAGGGGCATGGACATGGTGAACCAAGGCAAACCGTTGGCGGCGAGTTGCTGGTGGGCAGGATCATACTCCAACCTGCCGGACAGGACTAGCCACGCCGTGCCTGCGATGCAGGTCATCGACAAGACGAGCGCCGCGATACCGGTCCGCAGCCCGAATAGGATACCTGTGAACACCACAAAGGCAAAGAGAAGCATGGGGGCGATGCTTGAGAGTCCGAATGACAAGAGCAACGAGACACCCACCAGGAACAGCACCAGCAGAAATACCCCGCCGCGAACCTTGTACCCCAACCTTCGGAATGCCGCTACCGCGAGAAGCGATCCGAAGGCGGAACAGTAGACGACGACCAGCAGGGCCTGCGCGTTCGTCGTATCCCGCAGTTCGTCGACCACGCCCAAGCAGGCGGCGAGCCCACCCAGAGGGACTGACGCCCACAGAACCCATGTCAAGACGCGTTCGCGGAGCCCAGCAAGGGAACTGGAGTCGCTTGCGACGCCGCGCTGAAGGGCCTTGTCGCGGTTCATGCCCGAGTCCTCCCCGCTTCACGGAATCCAGTGCTTCAGAAGTTCAGAAACAACGCCCTCGCCGAGCTCGTGTCAGTGGCCAACTGAAGAAGTTGGCGTCCATCCTTCCCATGTCCACGGAAACGTGCCTGCCGTAGTACAAGTGAGGAACCGGGCTACCTCTGGCAGGAACCCAGGGTTACGGTCCATAATGCACCAACATGGGCCATTCCCGCAACCCAATATCGACACCCAATGTCGAATAACTCGCTGCAGATCGCGCCGGCGTCGGTCTCGTCGACCGGCCTCTGTTGCTCCAGAGCCAGTGGCGCAGTTACACTTCAATCAGGACAGGAGTTGGTCTGTGACCGACAGGGCACATACATGGAAGGGTTTCGGCATGCGCATCGGCTCGGCATCCGTTCTATTCGCGGCGTTCTGTGCGTCCGTAGTGCCACTCGCCCACGCGGCGAGTGACCCGCAGAATCTCGCTGGGCAGGCATCCGTGACGGTCAGCGGTCAATACAACGAGGCCTACGGTGCGGAACGCTTGCGCGACGGTCACATCGCCGATGCCATGAGCCACGACGACGCGGGGAAGGCCTGGTGCATCCCGAACGCCAAAGCGGCGGGCGCGGAGGTCGTGTTCAGATGGCCAAAGGCCGTGCCCATTGCCGACATCGTGTATTACGGCCGGACGGCCTGGGAGTGGGAGGAGAGCTTCCGCGGCTACGAGATCTACCTGGGCCGCGCCAGGAAGCCGGTGGCGACGGGCAGGTTGAAGAAGGGGCACGGCGCTCAGTGCATCCACCTACCCGAAGGCGCCCGCGCGAAGTCCTTGCGGATTCGGTTCACGAGCCACTACGGCGGATCCAATCCCGGCGCAGCCGAGATTCGCGTGTACGGAAGCCGGGTGACGGAGGCCCAGACCGGTCCCTTCACGAAGTTTGCCGTGCAACGGCCCCCCACTGCGACAGACCTTGAGGCCGTGGGCGCGCCCTTGGCGTTCGAGACGCCGGCGTTGATGCAGATGGTTGCGGAGGGTGCGCTCGGATTTTGCGAGATCCTCGCGGTGCAGCGTTACGTGATCAACTCGTCCCATGTGTACACCTATCACTGCGAGGACTTCCGGCCCGGCGGCGGGCTCTTCATCCGGCGGAGCGATGGCGAACTGACGCGACTCGTCGACGCGGGCGACGGGCAGATCCTGGACTGCGACGTGTCGTTCGACGGGGAAGAGATCCTGTTCAGTTGGCGCAAGAACGCGGCGGACACGTATCAGGTGTATCGCATACGGCGGGATGGGTCGGAGTTGACGCAACTCACCGACACGCCCGGCGAATACAATTTCAATGCATGCTGGCTTCCGACGGGCGACATCGTGTTTCTGTCGACGCGCAAGAAGGCATTCGCCTATTGCTGGAACGCGCCCGTGGGCATTCTGCACCGAATGCATCGGGACGGCAGCGCGGTGCGGCGCATTTCATCCAACTACCTCAATGATTTCACGCCGTCCGTGCTTGAGGACGGCCGGATTGCCTATGGCCGCTGGGAGTATGTGGACCGGCCCGCCATTCCCATCCAGGGCCTGTGGACCATTCACCCCGACGGGACCAATCTGCGTACGCTCTACGGCAACCGCGTCATTGAGCCGGGGTCCTTTCTCTATCCCCACGCGATTCCCGGCACGGAACGCTACCTGTGCCTGCTGACGGGGCACAACGGACCGTGCCTCGGGGCCATCGGCGTCATCGACCCACGCCGCGGGGTGAATGCGCAGGCGGCGATACGGAACGTGACGCCGGAAATCACCATTGGCGAGGTGGACGCGGATATCCACAACGGCAACCACGTGTTCAGTCAGAATCGGGAAAAGGCGCAGTACACGGCTCCCTATCCCGTGGACGACCGGTACTTCCTGGTGACGCGCGCGGGCAGCGTGGTTCTGCGCGATTACGACGGCACGGAACAGGCCACGTTGGTCCCGCCGCGCGACGGCATGGGCTTCTACGAAGCCAAACCGATGATGGCGCGCAATCGTCCGCACGACTTGCCGGACGCTTTTGACGACGAAGCGGAAGATGTGGCCTACGTCTATCTGCGCGATGTATACAAGGGGCTGGGCAGCCACGTCGCACGCGGAGAAGTCACGGCCATCCGGGTCGTACAGGAGATCGAGAAACCCGTCTGCGTCGACCCCAGTCAACGCGCCTTCGGGTTCCAGTTCCCCGTGGTGTCGTGCGGGGCGACCTATGCACCCAAGCGGGTCTGGGGCGACGTACCCGTCGAGGCCGACGGGTCGGCGGCGTTTGAAGTGCCCGCGGGCGTGCCCATCTACTTCATGGCGCTGGATGCGCAAGGGCGGGCGGTGCAGCGCATGCGGAGCTTCACCCATCTCATGCCGGGCGAGCGCCAGGGGTGTGTTGGCTGTCACGAGTCGCGGCTATCGGCCGGCACAGTGGGGGAGCGGCCGCGCGCCTTCACGCGCATGCCCGCCAAACTGACGCCGCCCGAGTGGGGCGTTCGCGGATTCAGCTATCCGGGCATTGTTCAGCCGGTCCTCGACAAACACTGCGTGCCCTGTCACAGTGCGAAGGCCCCGCCCCGAGGTCTCGATCTTACCGGCGACAAGACGGAGTACTTCAACGTGTCCTACGAACTGCTGGCACGTGCGCACACGCCGGCGGAAGACTCCACAGCGGGCGGCGCGCAACACGTTGATTTCAAGAATCCCTACACGAAGTGGATTCCCACGTACAACGGCAGTGAAGAGAACCTGCTCATCATTACGCCGAAACACTGGGGCGCCCACGCCAGCAAGCTCGCGGAGATCGTGGCGAAAGGACACCCCGACAGCGGCGGCACCCCGCTCGTAAGACTCAGCGACGCCGAGCGGCGACGCATCTATGCCTGGATCGACTTGAACGTGCCCTACTACGGCACAAGCGATTCCAACGACATTGGCGCGATTGGATGCCGTTACGTGGCGCCGGGATTCGATTCGGTGCTTGAGGATGTTGCCAAGCGTCGTTGCGCCGAATGCCATACGGGCGGCGTTCCGCGCCGGTTCTTCACCCGAGTCACGAACGTGACCAACGATCCTCTGCTACTGGCGCCGCTCGCGAAAGAGGCCGGTGGGACCGAAGCCTGCGGCAGGGCCGTGTTCGCGTCCACCGACGATCCGGACTATCAAGCCTTGGTCCGTGGGGGCCGCGAGTCGGAGTCGGTGCTGAACGCGCGCCCCAGAATGGATGTCGCCATGCGGTAGGCGCGCCATGCGGCAGGCGTTGACTGAGTTTTGAGGGCCGGATACCATGCCTCAGATCTGTCCGTGAGGAAGCATCGCATCAACGGAGACGTATCATGATACTGCTGAATCCGAAGGCCGACACCATTGCCCACCCCGATCCCCAGCTTCAGGACATCGTGCGAAAGACCATCGATTTCTTCGAGGCCAAGGGGAAGGCCAAGCTGAAGGAAGACGATCGGAACCGCACCTGGTATGCCGATTTTCTGGAATTTCAGAAGCGGGAAGGCATTTTCGCGACACTGTTGACGCCCCAACCTTGTGGCGAAGGCGACACGCGGTGGGACACGTCCCGCATTTGCGCCTACAACGAAGTATTGGGCTTCTACGGGTTGCACTATTGGTATACGTGGCAGGTTTCCATTCTCGGGCTCGGGCCGATCTGGATGACGAGGAACGAGGCGCTGAAGCAGCAGGCTGCCCAGTACTTGCGAGACGGCGAGATTTTTGCCTTTGGTTTGTCCGAACGGGACCACGGCGCCGACGTGTATTCGACGGAAATGAGCCTCACGCCCCAGGACGACGGCACGTACGTGGCCAACGGCGAGAAGTACTACATCGGCAATGGCAACGAAGCGAAAATGGTGTCCACCTTCGGAAAGATGGCCGATTCGGGCGACTACGTCTTTTTCGTGGCCAACTACCAGGACCCTCAGTACGACTGCGTCCAGAGCGTCGTCAACAGTCAGTCCTACGTCGCCCAGTACGCGCTGGCCGACTACCCCGTGGCTGAAGACGAGATCCTGTCCAAGGGACAGTACGCCTGGGATTGCGCGCTCAATACGGTCAACATCGGGAAGTTCAACTTGGGCTGGGCGTCTATCGGAATCGCGACGCACGCGTTCTACGAAGCCTTGCACCATGCCGCGAACCGTCAGCTCTACGGCATGCACGTGACGGACTTTCCCCATGTGAAGCAACTGTTCACGGACGCCTACGCGCGGCTCACGGCGATGAAGCTGTTTGCCCTGCGTGCGGCCGACTACATGCGCGTCGCCTCGCCGGAGGATCGCCGGTACCTTCTCTACAACCCCGCTGTGAAGATGAAGGTAACCACCCAGGGCGAGGAAGTCATCAATCTGTTGTGGGACGTTATTGCTGCAAAAGGGTTCGAGAAGGATACCTACTTTGAGATGGCGGCGCGCGATATCCGGGCCTTGCCGAAACTCGAGGGTACGGTACACGTGAACATCGCGCTCATCGTGAAGTTCATCGCCAACTACTTCTTCAACCCGAAGGAGTACCCGGACATCGACCGGCAGGACCAGGCGGCCGACGACGCGTTTCTCTTTGAACAGGGTCCCGCGCGTGGACTGGGCAAGATCCAGTTCCACGACTACCAGGCGGTCTACGACCGGTTCAGTTCGCCCAACTTGGCCGTGTTCAAGGAACAGATCGCCGTGTTCAAGGAGATGCTGCTTCAAGCGCCGCCCACGGATGCCCAGCGGAAGGACATCGATTTGCTGTTGTGCGTGGGCGAGTTGTTTACACTCGTTGTCTACGGCCAACTCGTGCTGGAAAACGTAGAGACCTACGGCATTGGCGACGACCTGATCGACCAGATTTTCGACTTCATGGTGCGGGACTTCTCGAAATTCGCCCTGCAACTCCTGAGCAAACCCAGCAGCACGCCCGATCAGGGCGACCGCTGCCGCCGCATGATTCGGAAACCCTCCCACGACGAAGACCGGTACGGGCGGGTGTGGGACGAGGTGTTCGGCCTGCGAGACGCGTACGAGATGAATCCCTGACGTTTCCGCGCGCGCGTTTGTTGACCCCGGCTCCGACCGTTTCCTATCATGTCCGGATATTCGGGGCATAGGACAAGGATGGGAGACCGCGTATGTTGACCGATCTGGAAATCGCCCAGCAATCCGACATCAAACCGGTGGGCGAGATCGCCGAGGAAATCGGGATTGTCGAAGATGAGTTGCACTTCTATGGCAAATACCGGGCCAAAGTGTCACTCGACATCCTCCAACGGCTGCAGGACCGGCCCAATGGCAAGTACATCGCGGTCACGGCCTTGACGCCCACACCCTTGGGCGAAGGCAAGACCGTCACTACCGTGGGCCTCGGCCTCGCCCTGAATCGGCTCGGGAAGAAGGGCGCGATTTGCCTGCGCCAGCCGTCCATGGGACCCACCTTCGGCATCAAAGGCGGCGCGGCCGGCGGTGGTCATGCCCAAGTCGTGCCCATGGAAGACTTCAACCTCCATCTCACCGGCGACATCCATGCCGTCGAGATCGCCCACAACCTGCTGGCGGCCATGGTCGACAACCACCTCCACCACGGCAACGAACTGGGCATCGATCCGCACAGAATCTGGTGGCGGCGCGTAGTGGACGTGTCGGATCGGGCGCTGCGCAACATCACGGTCGGCTTGGGTGGGCCCGCCCACGGCGTACCGCGCGAGGCGGGATTCGACATCACCGTCGCCAGCGAACTGATGGCCATCCTGGCGCTTGCCGAGGACATTCAGGATCTGCGACGCATGCTGGGCAACATCGTACTGGCCCGCAACGCGAAGAAGAAACCCGTGACCGCCGAACAACTGAAGGCGGCCGGCGCTATGACGGTGCTGCTCAAGGAAGCCATTATGCCGACCTTGATGCAGACCACCGAGAACACACCCGTGTTCGTGCACACGGGACCCTTTGCCAACATTGCCCACGGCAACAACTCCATCATCGCGGACCGGATCGCGCTGAAGCTGAGCGATTACGTGGTGACCGAGGCCGGATTCGGCGCGGACATGGGGTTCGAGAAGTTTGCCAACATCAAGTGCCGCCGGAGCGGTCTGAAACCCGACGCGGTGGTGCTGGTCGCCACGGTCCGGGCTCTGAAGGCACACAGCGGCGAATTCACCATCCGCGCGGGCAAACCGCTGGATGAGGCGCTGACGTCGGAGAACCTGGACGCCATCCGCCGTGGCGCGTGCAACCTGACGAAACAGATTGAGAACGTGCGCGCCTTCGGCGTGGAGGTGGTGGTCGCCATCAATCGATTCCCGACCGACACAAAGAAGGAACTGAAGTTGGTGCAGGACCTGGCCTTGGAAGCCGGCGCGGCAGGCGCCGTCGTGAGCGACGTGCATGCCGAGGGCGGCGAGGGTGGGACCGCGCTAGCCCAAAAGGTGATGGAAGTCGCCGAGCGGCCCAACCGATTCAAGTTCCTCTATCCCCTCGAGGCCCCCATCAAGGAGAAGATTCACACCATCGCGACCGCTCTGTACGGCGCGGACGGCGTGTCCTACGAAACGAAGGCGCGACTGCAACTGCGCTGGCTCGCATCGCACGGGTTCAACGAACTGCCCGTGTGCATGGCCAAGACGCCGTTGTCCTTGTCGCACGACCCGAAGCTTGTCGGCCGTCCGGCCGGATTCAAGATCCCCGTACGCGAATTCGCCGTGTCCATCGGCGCGGGTTTCCTGGTACCGATCTGCGGTGATATCATGCGGATGCCGGGGTTGCCGTCCGTGCCCGGCGCGACCAGAATCGACATCGACGAGAACGGCCGGACGGTGGGCCTGTTCTAAGGGGCGGGTATGAACCTGTACCTCGTACGTCACGGCCAATCCGAAGGCAACATCCCAGGCGCCTCCGCGGTCGGCGATCCGCCGTTGACCGAACGGGGACGCGCCCAAGCCGCGTGTGTGGCCGACACGTTCGCGGCGGAACCCGTGGCGGCCCTGTACGCCAGTCCCATGACCCGGGCGCTGGAAACGGCCACAATCATCGGGGAGCGCCTGTTCCTGTCGCCCCGCGTACGCCCCATACTCGCCGAGACCGGCCGTCTGAGATGGAACAATCCTCCCGACGCGGGGCCACTACCGAAATCCGGCCTTACGCTGTTCGAGGTGACGGATCGTTTCCCTCATGCGGACGTATCCGACGCCGAACCCCTTGACGGCGTGTGGTGGCGCAAACTGCACGGGGAGCGTCGTGCCGGCGCCTACGCGCGGGCTATGGTGGCCCTGGACCAGTTGTGCGCTTCTCATCCCGACGATGAAGAGAATGTTGTGGTTGTCACCCACGGCGCCTTCGGGTCGGTGCTCATGAGCGTGGCTCTTGACGCTCCGCCCAGCGATTTCAATCGGTTCGGCCAGTTCAACGCCGGCATCAGCCTGCTTCACATCATTGGGGATGTACCGCGCCTACGACGCCTGAACTGGGTCGAACACCTGCCCCCGGACCTCCGGACGGACTGCACGTAGGGCGCATTTGGAACCACGCGGCGCTGTTGCCTTCTGCTATCCGGCGATTGGGGACCGTCCTCCTCGGTTGACGCCCCTCTCGCTCCAGCCTACAATGGCGTATACCCCGTCGGGCGCACTGCTCGTCGGTACCAAGGGAGACTTTCCTCACCATGAGCGACAGCACACCGGACCAGGCCATGCTGGCCGTCCTGATCGATGCCGACAACGCACGTCCGTCCTTCACCGAAAATCTGCTGGCCGAGGTCGCCAAGTACGGCACCGCCAGCGTAAAGCGCATCTACGGCGACTGGACTACGCCCAATCTCAACGGATGGAAGCCGGTGGTGCTCGACCACTCCATCCGGCCGATCCAGCAGTTTCGCTACACCGTCGGCAAGAACGCCACCGACAGCGCCATGATCATCGATGCCATGGATCTGCTCTACGCCCGGCGCTTCGATGGCTTTTGCCTGGTGTCCAGCGACAGCGATTTCACGCGGTTGGCCGCGCGTATCCGCGAGGAAGGATTGACCGTCTACGGATTCGGCGAAAAGAAGACGCCCAAGGCCTTCGTGTCGGCCTGCGACAAATTCATCTACACGGAAGTCCTCAAATTCCAGGATGCGGCCGAGCCCGAGGCGAAGCAGAAGGGCGCCACCGACCTCAAACGGGACACCAAGCTGGTAACCCTTCTCCGCAACGCCCTCGACGCCGCCTCCGACGATAGCGGCTGGGCGCAGTTGGGCGCGGTGGGCAGCAACATTGCCAAGCAATCGCCTGAGTTCGACCCACGCAACTATGGGTTCAGCAAGCTGAACGAACTGGTCGTGGCCACCAAGCTGTTCGAAGTGGATCAGCGGGTCCGTGCCGACGGCCAGTCCCGAAGCGTCTACATCCGGCGCAAGCGGACCCGGTCACGGAAATAGGGTTCCGGGCATTTGGCGACCCGCACTTCATCAGGGGGGAGACGATGAGCACCATTCTGTCGCGACGGGGATTTCTGAGACGTTCGATGAGCGCGGCGGCCGCAATGGCTTCGGCGGCGGGGTGCGCCACGGCTGGTTCCGCGCCAACACGCAAACCCAATATCGTCTTCATGCTGATAGACGATCTGGGGTGGGCCGACGTGGCCTGCTACGGCAACACCTATCACGAAACGCCCAATATCGACCGATTGGCCACGCAGGGCATGCGGTTCACGGACGCGTACGCGGCGTGTCCCGTGTGTTCGCCGACGCGTGCCAGCATCGTGTCCGGCCAGTATCCCGCGCACCTGGGCATCACAGATTTCATCCCGGGCCACCTTCGCCCGTGGGCCAAGATGCGCATGCCCGTCAACCGCACCCAGTATCTGCCCCTCGAACACGTGACCGTCGCCGAGGCGCTGAAGGAAGCGGGGTACGCTACGGCTGCCTTCGGCAAGTGGCACTTGGGCGGACGCGACCACTTCCCCGACAAGCAAGGTTTCGACACCTCGCTTGTCACCAACGGACGGCACACCAAGTTCCGCACGACTCCTCCCACGGAGGTGTCGGACGACGATTACCTGTCGGAAACGCTCACGGACCACGCCGAGAAGTTCATGGAAGCGAACCGTGACACGCCGTTCTTCCTGTACTTGTCCCACTATGCGGTGCATATCCCGTTGGATGCGCGCGAAGCACTCGTGAAGAAATACGAAGCCAAACCCAAACCGGACGGACGTATCGCCCATCCCGTGTACGCCGCCATGGTCGAGCACGTGGACCAGAGCGTGGGCCGCATCATGGACAAACTTCGCGAACTGAATCTCGAAGATGATACGGTGCTGGTGTTCTTCTCCGACAACGGCGGACTGCAACTCCGGTTCGACGGCAAGGGGCCCTTCGTCACCGAGAACACACCGCTCCGCGACGAGAAAGGGTCCGTCTACGAAGGCGGCGTCCGTGAGCCGCTCATCGTCCGGTGGCCGGGCCGTATCAAGCCGGGCAGCGAATGCGACGTGCCGGTCACCAGCGTGGATTTCTATCCCACGTTCCTCGAGTTGGCGGGCACGGAACGGCCCGCGAGACAGGTGCTCGACGGCGAGAGCATTCTGCCGCTGCTCAACCAACGCGGCGGCCTGGACCGTGATGCTATCTACTGGCACTACCCCAACTACCACCATTCCACGCCCGCGGGCGCTATCCGCGAAGGCGACTGGAAACTCATCGAGTTCTTCGAGGACGGCGCGTTGGAGCTGTACAACCTGAAGGACGACATCGGCGAGGCCCACAACCTGGCGTCGGAGATGCCAAAAAGGGCCGCCGCTCTTCAGAAGAAACTGGCTGCGTGGCGCACATCCGTCAACGCCGCCATGCCCACACCCAACCCCGACTACGATCCCCTCCGTGCCCACGAGTGGGGGAAACGGAAGAGGTAGGGGCTCACTCGTGCCAAGCAAGGACTACGGAAGGAACAACGAATGCCGAGGCAAAATCGGACGATGATACCCACGGGGCGTCTTTCCGCGGTATTGAGCATCGCGCTGGTATGGACGGTCTGGGTGTCCGGCGACGCGGCCCATGCGGCGCCCGACGCCCTCGATATCGGCAGCCGCAACCAGGTGTTCATCGACGGTCGGTTCCTCGAGACGGCCGAGGGCGTCCGCATTATCCCGTGTCAGCCGGTCAAGACCAACGAGAAATGCCTCGTCGGCCACATGAGCGCCTATTCGTCGCTTGTGGAGGTGCGCAAGGACTTCCTGTGGTACAGCGCGCTGACCAAGGACGGCGTACACTGGCGACGCGTGAGCGGGTACGGGCCCGCGGAGGACGACGACATTCTGGGTCTCGTGTTCGGCGGTATCTCCGTGTTCGAAGATCCCAAAGCGCCGCCCAGCGAACGGTTCAAGATGTTCGACGGCCTGCAAAGCACAATCGGCGCGTCGAGTGACGGATCGGATTGGCGGCCTCTGCACAAGGGCGTGTTCCCGGCCGCGGCACGGTATCCCCACGGCATGGACAGCCACAACGTGTGCTTCTACGACCCGAACATCGACGCCTACACCGCCTACGTCCGCGTGAACAAAGTATTCACGTGTCCGCCGGAGCGCGTCCCTTACTTTCGCAAGATTGGCACCACCCGGTACGGCGGCGAGAACAAGTATTCGCGGCGCAGCATCGGCCGCTCGGTCACCAACGATCTGTCCAAGTTCCCCATGCCCGAGGTCGTGCTCGCGCCCGACGACCGCGATCCCTTCTTCGGCGGCGTGAAGGTGATGGACTTCTATTGCCCGCAGATCGTCATTTATCCCGAAGCGCAGGATGCCTACTTCCTGTTCAACACGCGGTACCGGTCCTACGAGGATTGGTACCTGGCCGAAGACATGTCCCAGTACACGCCCACCACGTCGGGCGTCTACAACGTCGGCGCCGAAGACGTCGAGTTGGGCGCCAGCCGCGACGGCATCGACTGGCAACGCTACGACCGCATGCCGTGGATTCGCCAGGGATTGGAGGGGAGCTTCGACGCGCTGTCGATGTACATGACGCGCGGAATGCACATCCAGGGCGACGAGATCTGGATGTACTACGTCGGCATCAACGATCCCCATACCGGCAAGAAGGAAGTCCAGGATCGGTACACCCTGACCCGCGTGGTGCTCCGCAAAGACGGGTTCACATGCGTGCAATCCGATTACGACGGCGGCATGTTCACGACCCCGCCGATGCGATTCGAAGGCGACGCCCTCTATCTGAACATCGACACCTCCGGCGTAGGGCTTGCCCGTGTTGCGCTCTTGGACGGTGATGGAAACGAGTTGCCCGGATTCGGCCTGGAAGACTGCGACCGCCTCCACGCGGCAAACTCCACGAAACGGCTGGTCACCTGGTCTGGCGAATCGAAGGTGGGCGAGAAGGCGACTGCACCCGTGCGGCTACGGTTTGAACTGGCCTTTGGTACGCGGTTGTACGCGTTCCGCTTTGGGGCGCACGAATAGGGGGCAGGGAATCCGCTGTCAGCGACGTGGCGCCGCTACGCGGGTCGCGTGCCCACGAGCAGGACGGGTCGGATACACCCGCACTCCGTGGCGCGCACGTCTGCGAATCCCGCCCGCCGCATGAGGTCAGTCAGCCGGTCAGCGTGCACCGGGTACACCTGCGTGCGCAACACGTGGCACGGGCACGCGGACCCGCCTGTGTCTTCCACCACGTGTATGTCCACATCGAGAAGCTCACCCGTGCATGTCCACACCTGGAACAGCACATACCGCTTGCCATCGCGTTCGCGAACGCCAAACGGTTTCATGAGGGGCTGCGTGAGGTCTTCGTTGGCGTAATCACGTATGGCCACGATGCACCCGCCGCCCGGACGTGTGCAGGCGTGCATCTGGGTGAGCGCGGCCAAGAGGTCGTCATCCGTGAGAAGGTGGGGGAGCGAATTGCCACACGATAGGACCACATCGAATGTCCGTTGATGGTGGTCGTACACTTCGCGCACGTCGGCCAGCGAAAGGTCCAGGGTTGCGCCCATTTCCGCCGCCTTCGTTCTCGCCAACTCCAATTGTTCGGGCGACAGGTCCGACCCCGTCACGCGGTGGCCAAGCAGGGCAAGCCCGATGGCTTGCGTACCAGGGCCGCACGTCACGTCCAATATCTCGCGCATGTCGCCGCCCCATTCCCGCCTGATGAGGGTATCGAGGGCGTCGCCATACTCCCTGATGCTGGCGTCCCAATCACGAAAGAGAAGCGGATAGTAGTTTGCGAAGTCACGGTAAAACGCGCCCACCGACATGAATACGACCTCCTGAGTGTGTCCCCCAGCGCGACGTTGCATGACCCTTTGCGCTTCCCCGGGACCATGCTCACCTCTCCGCCACGACCAGTGTCCATCCTAACTGATCTTGCCCGTCCTGTATATGCATGTGAGAACAATCCCTGGTGGACGGACACTGAACGCAGAGATGCCGAGGGCGAAGAGCTTCGCAGAGCAGAGAAGAAGAGGACTGAGCAAGATCGCAAGGTGAAGAGAGGTGGCCCGATCCAAGCGAACGGGTCTTCTACGCTTCTTCTCGGCGAGAAGCCCTATCTCGCTGCAGCTTGCGGTGACGGATGTCGGACAAGCGCGAGAACAGATACAGCATCGAGATGACGCCGAATCCGTACTGCCCCAGCGTTCGCCAGAAGAGCATGGCTAGGCCACAGCAGATCAGACCTGCAACGAGAAGCGCTGTCCTGTCAACGAAAGTGGGCATCGCCATTCCTCCAGAGAACCATCGAGCAAAAACTATATCACAGTTCGCGACTGACGAACCTTTGGTCCCGCATATCCACAGGGTAATCGCACCAAGAGCCATCCGGGAACGGGCGTCGCGCCTGTAGACTACCCGGTACGCGCAGGGGCGTACCGGAACCTACCCTACAACAAGTGTGCCACCCACAACACTGTTGTGGGTGGCTTCAG
>JAAEQP010000863.1 GCA_024231375.1 bacterium
CCCTCCGGGGCGTGCGCGCGGACTGCCCTTCACCTACAAAGCGAATCAACCGTCTATGGACAAGCACGTGGACTCGGATCCGCCCGGGATGCTGACGGACGGGCGATGGGGTACGGCGTTTACGCAGAGCGTTCAGTACAACGAGGACGTGACCATTACGGCGGACCTGGGGGATGCCAAGCAACTGGAAGAGATCCGCGTCATGTTCTTCCAGTCCGTCGGCAACTTTGAGGTGGATGCGGCCACGGTGTCGACCAGCAATGACGGCGCCGCTTGGTCAGAGTGCGCGCAGCTGCGCAATGAAGAACTGGGAAAAGGCAACTACATCGAGAAGACGCTGATGCTGCAGGCACCGATTGAAGTGCGGGCACGGTATGTGAGACTCCATGTCACGATGGGCAAGGAAGCAGAACGGATGCTCCTTGGGGAGATACAGCTTCACGGTACCGAAACAGAGGAGCCGTCAGGGCCGCAGGGCGCGGTTGTGATCCCGCCGCTGCATGTCAAACGGGTGCTCGAAGACGCGCTAATCGAGGCTGGGGTGGACTTCGTCTATGGATGCTGCGCCACCGGCGTACTCACGGATGCATCGGGTTCGCCTGCCGGACTCGAAATCGTGAACCGGGCCGGGCGTCAGGCGGTGACGGCGAAGGTCATCATCGATGCGACAGATCGCGCGTGGCTGATGCGGGCGGCGGGTGGGCGTTTCCGTCCCTATCCTCCCGGCGCATCAGCATTCCGGCGGGTTGTCGTCGGCGGTGATC
>JAAEQP010000864.1 GCA_024231375.1 bacterium
AAAGGGACAGACACGTCTCGCTCGGGGACTCGCTCGCTTGCATCAGTCCCCCTTTTGCTGCGCTTTCTCGCCTACGCATGCCAAAATGATAATGATCCATCTGGTTGACGCATACCACTAGGAGCCTTTCACCGCCCGTTCACGGACCCCGCGCCTACGGCGCGACTTCGCGGCGGAAGCGTTCCACTTTGCGGTCGCCTTTCGTGTTTTCCATTCCGAACCACATGCGTATCTTCGCGGATACGGCTTCGGGCATGTCGGGCGTGTACTTCTGCACCGCCGGTGGGAACTGGCTGACATGCGCCGCGGCCGCTTCCACCTTCTTGTCGAAGACGTCGGTCACGTCGATTTCATAATCCGGTTCGTGGCTGTAGAAGTAGTAGGCGACCGGCACCGGGTGGGGTTTCAGTCCTTCGTCGAGCAAATGCTGTGGGTAGTAGAGGTGCCATTCGGCGGCGATGAAGGCATCTTTGGTGATGCGGGCCGCCATGCGATGGTCGGTCTTGTGCCACTGGTCCCAGGTCGTGCCCGGGTCGATGGTGAAGACCGCGTCGGGTTTGTGGAGCTTAATCAGCCGACACACTTGGCCGCGCAGGCGCTGGGGGTCGGCGTATTCCAGGTCGCCGTCGTCGTAGCCGAGCCAGACGAGGCTTTCCTTGCCGATGCCCAGGATACGGCACGCCTCCTCTTCTTCGGCACGCCGGATGCGCGCGAGGCGTTCGCGCGTCATCTCCAGGTCCTGGGACCCCTTGTTGTCGTTGGTGAAGATGACGATGACGATCTTGTTCCCGTTGGCCGCGAGATGCGCCAGGGTGCCGCCCATGGAGAAGGTGTCGTCGTCGGGGTGCGGCGTGAACACGACGATGGTCTTACCGGACCAGTTCTCCACGCGATCCGCGTCGGGCACTTCCACAACTTCCTTCAACGGGGCCGAGATGGGTTGCGCGAAGGCCGCGGTCGCGAGCATGAGAACCGCGGTCAGGACAGGCAGACTGCGAGATAGCGAAGGCATAGCACGTCTCCTCGAAGTTGATGGACCGAGCGTACTGGCGTGCGACCACTATGCCGAGTTTGGGAAGGCCGTGCAACTTGGCTGGCATTCGCAAACCTGTTTCGTTAGGCTACGGGCCGCAAGTCTGAATTCAACCGAAAGGTATGACCATGATCTATGTCGTCGCCACCATCGAAGTGAAGCCCGGGAATCGTGCGGAGTTCCTGGACATCTTCAACCGCAATGTGCCGAACGTGCTGGCCGAGGACGGCTGCATTTCGTACGCGCCGACGGTGGATGTGGACTCCGGGATTCCGGTGCAGGGCGGTACGCGGGAGGATGTCGTCGCGGTGGTCGAGCAGTGGGAGAGTCTGGACCATCTTCACGCCCATTTGAAGGCGCCCCACATGGCGTCGTACAAGGAGGAAGTGAAGGACTTGGTGGCGGGGGTTCAGTTGCAGGTGCTGGCCCCGGCGTAGGGGATGGACTGTTGAAGTGGTCTCAGCCTCTCACGCGTAGGCCGCGAAAGACCTAGGGACAGTCCCGTCTGCGTCCGCCTACGGCGGACTCCGCTTGGTACAGGGGGGCTGTTGAAGAAGTCCGCGAGTTGTCGACGAAGCCCGCGAAAAGGCCAGGGACAGACCCGTCTTCGTCCGCCTTCGGCGGACTTCGCTGCGGTCAGTCCCGGCGTTTCCGCTCCTGTTCTCGGCGTTCTCTGAGAGCACTGCACATGAGGTGCG
>JAAEQP010000865.1 GCA_024231375.1 bacterium
CAGAGAATATCGAAGTGCCTAGAACGGGTTGGTGGTGGCCTTGATACCCGATGGGGCCATGCCTCAAGAACATCAAGGGGAAATCCCCCGACACCGGCTTGCCGGGGGACACGGGAAGGGCGGTTGTGGGCCTGTCAGGATGCCCAATGATCACGTCCGCCGCCACCGTCCGCAATCGGTCAATGCTCACGGGCCCCGTCTGCGGGTCGAGTCGCAGCCAGGCCTCCGATCTCTTCTCCATCGTCAGCAGCACGCCTTGCTTCAAGTCCTGGCCGCGCCAGATCGCCTCGCCCAAATCGTGCGCGTAGTAGAGGTCGGTCATCGCGTCGCTCACGGTCCATGCTCCGTCCGGCTCTAGCCGGGGGAAACGAATCAGAACCGACACGGAACGGTCGGTGTTCACGTTGTTGACGCGCACCAGGTGGCGCTCGCCGAGATGGTAGGTCCGAGCCAGTACGTTTCGGCCCAACACGGGATCGCCCGACTGTTCAACTGCGGTGACGAATGCGGTGTCCTGCGCGCCCTTGAACAGGAAGTCGCCGACCTTGCCCTCAGTGGCCCGGATTCGTCGGCCCGCCGTGCGGTAGATGGCGTAGTCCTGAGGCCCCC
>JAAEQP010000866.1 GCA_024231375.1 bacterium
ACCAACTCACGGCCCTCGCCGACCGCGAGACGTATACTTTTTGGGAGCATTACTACGGCGCCAGTCAGCACAAGACGCACGAGGAAGGCTGGTTTCTTCTTCAGACCCGGTGGGCTCTGTGCCGTGAAGACGGGGATGCGCTGCACCTCTTCTCCGGAATTCCACGCGCATGGATGGCGCCGGGCAAACGCGTGGGTATCGATGGCGCGGTCACTCACTTCGGCACCGTTACGTTCCACGCGGACGTGAGTGACGACGGTGGAGAAATCGAGATTCGAGTAGCCTGTAGCGGTGATCGCAAACCGAGTAGACTTCTAGTACGGCTGCCGCACCCCGCCGGCCGGCCGGCCACGGACATCGACGGCTCCGGAACGTACGATCCCGGGACCGAAACGATCGAGATCGCGCCCTTCAGCGGAAAGGCCCGGCTGAAGCTGCGGTTCGGGTGATCAGCACTGAGAGGAGCTCCGGAAAGTGGAGACGACCATTCCAGGTTGTACCTCTTGGCAAACGGGCGGGGGACGAACAGGCAGGGGAGACGGTCAAGCAGGAATGCTTACCCAACTCAAGATGCCCGGGCTCGGTCGTGGTGACCGGGTTTCCGGCCGAAGACAAGAGCGAACCGTCCGCGACGGCACGTCTCAATGGATGAAAAAGGCTCCCTCTATCGGGGACACAACAGGCTCGTCGTTCCGCCTTTAGGCGGTCTGGAATGCCGTGCCTCGAGGACCGTCCCAAGGCCGCCTAGAGGCGGAACTGCAAACCTTGATCGTCCCGCCAGGCATGCGCTTCGGACCGGCAGTACAAACCGTCCGGCGGGTAGCCCTCTGACGCCAACGCTTGCGAGAGGAACAGACAATGGATAGCCTTCCCCTTTTCGATCTGAACGGCGAATACGGTCGCGGGACGTTCCTCCCGGAGTTTGCGGAAGTGCACGATCTACTTGCGCACCTGGACTACCTGGGCATTGAACGTACGCTGGTGACGCACACCGAGTCGCGTGACCTCAATCCGGTATGGGGCAACCGACACTTGCTGGCGGAGCTCGCCGACAACGTCGACGCGTCCGGACGACTGGTACCCATGCTCACCATCAATCCGCCCACGTACTACGAGAAAGGCGGGATGGATTCTTTGAGGTCCGCGTTCGAGCAGGAGAACGTGCGAGCATGGACTTTCTTTCGCAAATCCTGTCGGCACGCGATCCTGCACGTCGAACCCATCCTGACCGCCATGGCGGAATACCGTCCGGTCGTCGTCTGGAACACCCGCGACACCAACGGGGATGGGGACTACCGCGATCTGATCGAATTGGCCGAACGCCTCCCGCAAGTCCAGTTCATCTGCACAAGGAAGATGTGGGGCGGCTTCTCAAACGTGCTCGATGCGATGTGGCGGTGTACCAACATCCACACGGACATCTCGTGGGTGCACATGCGTCGCAACATCGAG
>JAAEQP010000867.1 GCA_024231375.1 bacterium
CCCTGGAACGGGTGGTGGGACACGTCGGCGCTTTCGGGGAGGATGGTGGGAATCTCGACCCAGTCCCGTTGCCCGGGGAACTTGTGCGACCACACGCGGTTGTCCTTGATGGTGCCGCGGTTGCCGAAGACTTCGATGGGAAACACGTAGGGCATGACGGCGCCATAGTTGACGGACACTTTGCCGATGACGCCGTTGTCGTACTTGATCAGCAGCATTTCCAGATCGTCGTATTCCAGCGGCGGCGCCTTGCGGAACGAGTGGGTATAGTAGTTGTACTCCTCGGCGCACC
This sequence comes from bacterium, assembly GCA_024231375.1. Next base: position 293 of record JAAEQP010000867.1, read on the forward strand.
CCTTGCGCCATCCGCCCGCGTATCCGAACACCTCGATGGGCGTCGCCGCCTCATAGCGTCCTTTGCCCGCAAACCACCGGGCCGCGTCCAACGCGTGGCACCCGCCCGTCAACATGGCGCTCACGCCCGTCTCCTTCTTCCGCGCGTCTTCGAACCCCGTCCACCAACTCGCGATATCGTGCTGATAGTCCGTCTCCACGCAGAACACGTCCCCCACCGTGTCGTCGGCCACCAACGCCTTTATCGTCTCAAACAGCGGATTCCACCGCAGCACGAAACTCACCACCGTCTTCACGCCCGCCTTCTCCACCGCCGCC
>JAAEQP010000868.1 GCA_024231375.1 bacterium
ATAGTCGACGGCGCCGGCCCGCATGGCGCGGACCGCGCTCCCCACGTCGCCGTTGCGGGCGACCACGATCGCCGGCAATGAGAGGTCGCGCGCGTTCAGGTGCTCGATGAGAGCCACTCCGTCGCGGCCCGGAAGATCGATCTCGGTGACGAGACACCCCGGGCGACCGCCCTCGAACGCCGCGAGGAACGCTTCGGCGTCCGGGAACCCCTCGGCCGTGACGCCGAGCGTGGCGAGGAGGACGCGGAGGCTCTCCCGCGCGACCTCGTCCGGGTCCACGACGTAGACCTTCGGCTTGCTGGGGGATCCCGCCGTTCTACGGTTCTTCTCCGTCATGACTCCCTCGATCGTGACCTTCGTCCTCCTTGGGGACGGATGGCTTCGCTGCCACCCTCCGAAAACGATAACCGCGGATCGGACCCGTTGGAATCCGTGCCTATACGTAGTCCGCTCGCGGCATCTACCGATTCGGCTCGGCTTCGGTCCACCCCCCACAAAGCAGCAGTACGAACGGGCGCCGGGTAGGTAAAAACCGAAACCCTCGTGCGGCAAATCCCGGGTGTCGTCGCACCTCACCCTGCGGCAAGATGAAGCTGCGGAGGCTTGGTCCGCCGTGGCCAGGATCTTCGGTCCGGTACTACGCGCGTTTCTATTTCCGCTGTGTGCCGGGTCTTCCGATCAAGCCAGCGGTCAGGCTACGAACTCCGGTACCGTTTCGAACCGATTGTTATGCGGAGATTCTCTGAACAGCCGTTGGCAAC
>JAAEQP010000869.1 GCA_024231375.1 bacterium
AACATGAGTTTCTTCTCCCCTCCGGCCACTCGCCACCTCAGGTCCCGCATCACCTTTACCTTGAAGTTGTGAAGCTTGCCCGTCGCGAAGGCCTTGACTTTTTGCCACGGCACGGACTCGTCTCGGCGTAACTCGTCCGGTGTGGGGGCGTCCGCTCCGTAAAGCCTCCGCCGTCCGGTCGCCGCCCGTAACCGCGGCGCGCGCGACAGCTTTGCGTCCTTTCTGATTCTGCCGATCAACGTGGCGCGCTCGGGCAGGTTTTTTAAAACTTCGCGGTTGGTGAAGCTGCCGTCGACCACCATCCAAAGAGGACGTCCCCGCTGTTTCAGGTTTTGGTCCATGTTCGCGCGCAGGTCCTTTATACATTTGGCCCCCACCTTGCCCAACCTCATCTTTGATTGGGCGAACCGGTAGTCGGACCATGCTTGCGGGGTCGAGTTTTTACGGGGCTTTTTAGGAGTCGGGGCGTGACGGAAGTCAACGGGTATCATCCTCGCCGGGCCGGGTCCGTGTCCGTGGGGGACGGCGGCGGACAGTTGTATGAAGCGCTGCCCGCGCACGAAGTTCACTTGGAAGGGCGGTCCGAGCGGGTCCCGACGATAGGCCACGCCGTGAGCTTTGGGGCCGCTTTTGCGCACGATGGTGTCGTCCATCGCCGCCACCAAAGGAGCGTCGTCCGGCAGTTCATCCAACACGCCCTCCCGGACCGCTTCGAAGACGGCGTCCGTATCGAAGCGCCGCTTGGAGAACACCCGGTAGTCCGCGCTCCAGTCCTCGAACTGTCGCCCGCCCGCGGCAACAAGACCGGTGACGGTGCGCCGGCCCATGCAAACCAGCGAACTGAGCGCCAACCTTCGCCCCCTTTGCCTCACCCTTTCGTGCTTGAACCCTTGTCCCGCCCGTTCCCAG
>JAAEQP010000870.1 GCA_024231375.1 bacterium
AACCGGGCGCGATCATCGAGAAAACCTTCCATCTCCAAGCCTATCCCGTGGTGCGAGAGGGATCGGGGTTCCAGCAGGCCGTGCGGACGTCGCTGGACCTGTTCGCACCGATGGTGACGCCCGATATGCCGGGCTTCGGTGAAATCGTCGATGCCAAGTACCGGTACGCCAAGACGCGGTGGTACGAGACCGAGAAGGCGGCGGGCTTCCAGAAATACCACCACAAACACATCTACGTCATGGGCTGGTGCGGGCAGGCCGCCGCGCCGGGGTACGCGTTCCAGGTGTTGGCCCCACGGCTCAACGACCCGGCCGCCCTCGACATGGCACAGCGGTCGCTCGACCACTTGACCCGGGCCGCCTTCTACGATGGCGGGTTCCACACGTGGTGCAACGCCGACACGGGCGAATGGAGCCGCCACGAACCCCTGTCGCAAGGGCAGGGCATGCTGTGTTTCGCGCACGCCATTTCCGCCGCCAAACAGACCGGCCTCGACGCGTCAAAATGGAAGGTGTTTCTGGAGAAAGCGTGCCGGTTCCACGCCGACCGCATCCTGGCCGACGCCTGGAATCCCAAGTCCACGGACGAGGGGTTCTTCATCGCGCCGTTGTGCGAAGGATACCGGCTGTTCAACGAGGATTCGTTCAAAGCCGCGGCCATAAAGGCGGCCACTACCTACGCCAGCCGCTCCCTGTCCATGCGCGAACCCTATTGGGGCGGCACGCTTGATGCCTCGTGCGAAGACAAGGAAGGCGCCTTCGCGGCGTTGCAGGGGTTCCTGGCGTTGCACGAAATCACGGGCGATGCGGCGTACCTCGACTGGGCGCAACACGCCTGCGACGTGGCGTTGACGTATGTGGTGGTGTGGGACATCGACCTGCCACCGGGCCGGTTGCGCGACCACGGATTCAAGACGCGCGGATGGACGGCCGTGTCGCCCCAGAACATGCACATCGACGTGTACGGCGTGCTCATTGCGCCGGACGTGTAC
>JAAEQP010000871.1 GCA_024231375.1 bacterium
GGAACGTGATGTTGGCTTCGAGTTGCATCTAGGCGAGCCGGTCGCACCAAGCCAAGCACTCTTCCTGGCGTCCCGACCGGCCGATTCCCCGTCCACCCGATCCCCGACCTTCCGAGTCCCGACATCCCGACGGCAGGCCCCAGGCCCGATTTGCCGCCTCCCGTCCTTCCGACGGCTCAGCCCACTGGATCCAGAACCGCAAACGTGCCCTGTTTGTCAGATGGTTCGGCGACTCACGGTTTTGTCCCGACGGAAGCGGGCGCGGGAACGAACGAGCGGTCGGCACAGCGCGGGAAACGGGGACGGGCACGCGGGAATCGGGGTTGCACGGGGACCGGGCGTCGGTCGGTCGGGGGGCGGGCTACGACTACTGGCCGAGTAGTCTCTGACCTGCACACCTCACGAGTACCATCCGCGGCGCCTACGAGCAGGGACAAGTCGGGGACCGAGAGACTGGGTGAGCCCGTTCGCACTGGGCGAACGGTCCAAGCACGCGCGCAGACGACCCGGCGGCACGTGGACCGAAACGTTGCGACTCGGTCGGCAAGCGGGCACGAGACGGACCGACGGACTTTGCGATTGGCCTGTCGCGCGGATGCGGGATGCTGCGGCCTGCTGCAACGTCCTCAACCGGATGGCCGAATTCGGGATGCCGAAGTCCTACTCGATCGCTTGAGTGGCGGTGGTTCAGTGAGATCTTCGTCCCGAAGTCGATTCGTGCACCAACGCCTGCTGCTGGTCCTTTGATGGCCGGGGAAGACGCCTCGATCGTGTTTTGGCACCTGACGCGGTTCAAGTTCCGCGGACACCAATCCCCGCTCAACGTGAGTTGCCGGCAGTCGCGCCGGGCCCTATTGTGAGGGACATGGTCGACCTCCTGACCCAGAGCCTCCGCATCATCGCCAGCCTGGTCAGCGCCGCATTGGTCGGGACGCAGGATTGCGGCCA
>JAAEQP010000872.1 GCA_024231375.1 bacterium
GATCTCCACCACATGGGGCGCAAAGGATGCCCTGTTCGGGGAGGCCGCTGGCGGACTCAGCGACGCAAGTCCGCTTCCTTCCGTCAACGAATTGACAGACAGCATTACACGGAACCCCGACATCGCGCGGTGGGCGTCGGAACTTGCCTTCCGCGAGGCGAACGTCGAACTCGAGCGCGCCAGGCGCATACCCGACGTGACCGTGGAACTCGGCTTCAAGAGTACGGGGCTTTCCGACCGGAAGGTCCGCCACTACGGCTGGGATTCGGCCGGTGCATTCGAGTGGGCGCGAAGTGAGATTGGATACGACTCCGATCGCGACAACAGCCTGGTGCTCGGCGTCTCGGTTCCACTTCCGTTGTTCGACCGCAACCAGGGCAACATCGCCGAAGCAGAGGCCATGAGCGGAAAGACCGGCGAATTGCGCAGGCAGACGGAACTCGCCGTTCACGCAGCCCTGGTCGATGCCTATGAAGACGCCGCTGCCGCGCTTGCCGTCCTGGACACGTTGCACCAGGAGGCCATTCCCAAGGCAGTGGATGTCTGCGAGAAGACCCAAATCGCCTATCGCGAGGGAAAATTCAGTTACCTGGATGTCCTCGACGCCCAACGCACGTTGTCCGAGGCCCGGACGGCGGAGTTGGAAGCCTTGGCACAGTTTCATCATGCCGCGACCGACATGGAGCGGTTCACGGGCCGGTCCCTGGTCCCATCGGCGGAACACGCAGCACGGAACGAACCGGAGAAAGCCCATGCGGAGTAGGAACCAAGCACTGTACGGAGTCGTCGCAATCCTGGCCCTTGCCATCGGGCTCGTTCTGTGGTTGCCGGCCGGTGACGACGACCACACGGACGACCACGGACACGGGCATACCCATGAGGCGGACGGCAGCGGCCATGACCCCGCGACCGAAGACCATGGCCACGACCACGGACATGCCCACACGAAGGACAGCGGGCATGAGCACGAGGGTAAAGAGGGCGGGCATGACCATCCTCACGACGACAAGGAGTTGCCGGAGGGCTGGCATGTCGACCCAGGCGACGACACGCCTCACCGCGACCACGACCATGAACATGAAGGCGACGACGGCCATCAGCACGACGCTGACGACCATGGCCATGAGCACGAGGGCGAAGACCACGCTCATCCCCACGAAGACGTTGAGCATGGACATGAACACGCGGACGACGACCACGCCCACGGTCATCCTCATGAGGACGAGGGGCATGGGCACGCGCACGAGGCCAGTTACGTCAACCCGACGCCCGAGCAGACGGCACGCTTCGGCATCCAGGTCGGCGAGGCGAGCCAGGATTCCCTCGCCGAGGCGGTGCAGGTCCCTGGGACGGTGAGCCTGCGTCCCAACGGGCTTGCCCACGTGACGCCACGCGCTGGAGGCGTGGTACGCGAGGTGATTGCCGACATCGGCGACTCGGTGAAGCAGGGAGACGTCCTTGCGGTGGTCGACAGCCGCGAACTGGGGAATGCCAAAGCCGCTTACCTGGCGGCGC
>JAAEQP010000873.1 GCA_024231375.1 bacterium
CTCAGGCTGGCGTCTTGGACGGCCGAATCAGACGGTGAAAAAAGAAAAGCAGGACTGGGGTTGGCCAGTCCTGCCAAAATACTCATTGCCAGAAGGCTTGAGTCTACTCGGCCTTCGCTGCAGTATTCCGGGCGATGGCTTTGGCGAGCTTGCGCCTGCGCCGTTCACTCGGCTTCTCGTAGTGCTTCATTTCCTTCAACCGCTGCATCAGACCCTCTTTGTTGCACTTCTTCTTGAAGCGCCGCAAGGCCTTCTCGAACGGTTCATCGGATTTCACGCGAACCTTAGTCACTCAGCTTCGACCTCCCCTCTCGACACCGCCAGTGCGATGGGAATTGGTATGTCATTGCCTTGGGGGGCAATGCTTTAAGCTATGCGCCTTCCGCGTATGCACTCGACCCATGCTGGCACGGAGACGTGGCGAAACATACTGATGCCAAGAAGAGATAATACCATGCAGAAGGGTCTCTGTCAACGTGCGGGCTGGCGGGCGGGAAGGCAGTAGAGGCGTAAGCTCCCGCAGGACCCTAGGTTACGTCGCGCCCGGCCTCGGAAACCGATCGGAAGCATTGCCGAATGGCTTTGCCCGTCTTCTCAACGAAGAAAAGCGAAACCGCCCACCGTACAGTGCTCCACCCGAATGAAGGCGACACCGGATTCGGCGCACGAGGCCGGCAACTCGAATAGGGTGTGCTCGGCGTCCCGCCGAAGTGGCTCTGCGGGCATCCACGCGTCGCCATCGGGGGACAAGAAGTACCGGCGCGGCTTGTCACCGCCCACGGGGGTCTCGAGCACGGCCAGACGCGTGGGCTGCTCCCGCAAGTCCTCGAACGGGAGCCGGTATGTAAGCCGTTTGGTGTAGTGCCAATAGTTGATGCATCGCGCTGCGTCTGCGTCGACCAGGTACGGTTCGTCGCCCTCTCCGACGAGCACCTTCCACAGAATGTCGTCACGCCCCTCAAATGGCAACCGCACAGGGCGGGGCGACTGATTCACCGGGAAGGGGATGAGGGTGTACCCGTGACCCACACGGCGGAACACGCGCACCGCAAGGCGTCCACCCTTGAATCCGTATACCCAGTAGCCGGGGTTCTCCGAGCCCCACGTCTTCGGATTACCCCCTGTGATGATGGCCTGGCGAATCGGGGTTCCGGCAGCGTCGTAGGTCATGTCCGCGTTGTGATGGTGGTGTCCCGAGATCATCCATAGGTCGCCCTGACAGCCGGGCACCGTCTCGCGCACGGCCGCCGGGATACCGCGATCAGCGACGATGTTGCCCAACGCCGGCTGGTGGCACACCATGACGAGGGAGGCGTCCGAAGATCGCACACCTGACACCATTTCCTGGAACCATGCCCGTTGCTCCTCGTCCAAGAAACCGCAGTTGCCGCCGTTCAGGAAGATGAAGTACACGCCCTTCACGTCGAAAGCGTGGTATTCGGGACGGCCAGGGAAGACGGACTGAAACACGAGCGGTTTGTCTTCGTCTGCGTGGGTGTCGTGGTTGCCGAGAGCCAGTTTCACCTGGACACGCGAGTCCACGTGCTTCAGGTGATCGCGCAGGGACTCGAGTTCGCTACGCGCGGTCGCGAGCTGAGCAGGGCCCGGACGCTGCCCGAAGTGGAGAGACACCGACTGGACAAGGTCGCCTGTCAGGCCTAGGAACACCGGCAATGGCCGAATGGCGTTGACCTCTTCGATGATGGGCGGAAGGATATCGGCGGGTATTCCCACTCCGTAATGGAGGTCCGATGACCATACGGTGGTGAAGGCGGACGGATCAGAGACGTCAAAGCCCCCCGCGGCAAGCGCCTCGTCAAGCGAGCAGAACGGATACTCCCGTTCCGCGGCCCAACTGGTTGGAGGAAGGCTGCTCGCGGCCAGTGCGGCCCACCCGACGCTCCGCAGGAAATCTCTACGCTTCATGCCTCAGTCCTTCTTCTCGTTCAGCACCGCGCCTCCAAGGCCGTAGCGCGTCGTTGTCTGCCATACGGTCCAGAACTCGCCCACCAGAGAACCGTCGCGCACCACGGGCGTGTGGTGGCCGCCGTAGGCCAGATTCGCCGGTTGCCCTTCGAGGTAGCGCTGCTTGGCGTCCGCCTGCCTGAACGGCCCAGCGGGTTTCTCCGAAACAAGGTGGGCTATCTGGATGCCTTTCACGCCTGCCCCCTGTTCGATCACGAATAGATGGACCAACTCGTCGTACCACACGGCGCCGGTCAGTTCCTGGGCACGAACACCGTCGGGCCGCTCGGTCACGTCGTGGGCCACCGGCCAAGAGGCCGGGTCTTCGGGTGTGCCGGACGCCGTGTGCGCAATGCGATATCCGCTCCCGCCCGTTGTTCGGTGGTACAGGTGCAACCTATCGTCACCGGGAACCGTGAGGACGGCGGGGTCGTCGTCCTCGCCGGGAAGGTCGCTCACCGGGGCTTCCGTGCGCGTCCAAGGAATGTCCGCGGGGTCAGACCCGGACCAGGCGAGCCCAATCGGCCGCCGATCAAAGCGATCCGTGCGACGTCCGCTGAACGGCACGTAGAGCTTGCCGTTGAAGTACGCCATGCCCGCGGGACTTGCAACGCCGTAGGCGCAGTAGGATGAGTTGGGCGCCCCCTTGGGCACGACCACGCCGACGAGATCCCACGCATGCAGATCGTCGCTGCGCCAGAGGTGCAACTCGGTGTCGTAGGTGTTGGGGTGATGGGGATGGCCGACGGGAATCACATCCGCAACGAGGTAGTAGCACTCCTTCGCCGGATGCCACGCGAGTGCATGCTCGCGAATGCTCGCCTCGCCGACAGGCGATCCCTCGGGAAGCGCGACGCTGCTCGTGGGCGCACCGCCAGCGGCCGGGTCGGCGGCCTCCAAGACGGAGAATGCAGCAATCATGAAGGGGAGCATGGACATAGTGGTCCAAGAATAGCAGTCCCGACGGCTTCAATCGAACCCGGCGCTTCTTACCGCTGGCCGTACTGCTTCTCGTAGTACTCGCGGAAGGCGCCGCTCTTGATCTTTCGCCACCAGTCCTCGTTGTCCTGATACCAGCGGACCGTGTCGGCGATGCCGTCGTCCCAATCGGTTTCGGGACGCCACCCCAAGGCCTTCAGCTTCGACGAATCGACCGAGTAGCGCCGGTCATGGCCGGGACGATCCTTCACCGGCTTGATCAGATCTTCTCCCTTCCCGGTCAACTCGAGAATGCGCTTGGTCAGGACGATGTTCTCGCGTTCGTTGCCCCCCGCGACGTTGTAGATTTCACCCGGTTCTCCATTCCGCAAGACGCAGTCGATGCCGCGGCAGTGGTCTTGGACGTGCAACCAGTCACGCACCTGTCGCCCGTCTCCGTACAGGGGCAACGGCTCGTCGTCGATGGCGTTAGTGACGAACAGGGGCAGAACCTTCTCGGGGTATTGGTAGGGGCCATAGGTATTGGATCCACGCGTGACCATCACCGGCAGCCCGAAGGTTTCGAAGTAGGACAAACCAATCATCTCGCCGCCGGCCTTGCTGGCCGAATAGGGATTGCGCGGGCGGATGCGGTCGTCCTCGGAGAAGGATCCCGTCTCGATGCTCCCGTACACTTCGTCCGTCGATACGAGCAAGACGCGCGCCACACCGTGAAGCCGGGCCGCCTCGACGATGTTGTGGACACCCGACACGTTGGTGGCGATGAATTCCGATGCGCCCATGATGCTTCGGTCCACGTGCGAGTCCGCCGCGAAGTTCACCACGGCGTCGCAGCACTCCATGGCCTCCTTCACCGCGGCGCCGTCGGCGATGTCGCCATGCACAAAGGTGTGCCGAGTCTCGTCGAGGTCCCGCAGATTGTCAGGATTCCCCGCGTAGGTGAGTTTGTCGAAATTCACTACATGGACGTCCGGGTAGGCGGCAAGCATGTAGCGCACGAAGTTCGAACCGATGAACCCGGCCCCGCCGGTCACGAATATGTGTGTCATTTGGCGATCTCCCTTCGTTGCAGGTAGTCACGAAGCGCGTCGCGCCACGGACGCATGACGAACCCACACGCCCGCTCCAGTTTGGCGTTCGAGAGGATCGAACAGGTCGGCCGCGGCGCTTGGGACGGAAACTCCGTGGATAGGCACGGCTCCAGGGCAACGGACGCTCCGGCGAGTTCCACAATAGCGCATGCAAACTCGTATCGCGAACAATGCCCCTCGTTCACCGCATGGTATGTCCCGAAGGCGTCGGTGCCGCAGAGGGCGCGTGTTGCGTCGGCAAGGTCCAGCGCATGAGTGGGTGAGCCCACTTCGTCCTGAACAACGCGCACCACCGGCCGCGCATCGGTCGCACGGATGATCTTCTCAACAAAGTTGTTGCCTCCCGCACCGTAGAGCCATGCGGTGCGGAGGATGAAATGCTTCGCGTTGCATTCTCGGGTGGATTGCTCGCCCGCGGCTTTCGATTCAGCGTACACGCCAAGCGGCGCAACCGGCTCGTCCGGGACGTGGGGTTCGGAGGAGTCGCCGCTGAACACGAAATCGGTGCTGTAGTACACGACCGGAATCTGGTGGTGTGCCGCCGCTTCGGATATGACGCGGGCACCCAGACCGTTCGCCCGGAATGCGGCCTCGCGGTTTGACTCCGCGCCTTCGACATCCGTGTAGGCCGCGGCGTTGATGATGAGATCGGGCTCGAACGAATCAACCGCCGCCGAGACGGTGTCTCCGCAGGCGATGTCCATCTCGGGCAAATCGGCGCCCTGCACCGGTCCGTTGTTTTGAAACGTCCGCGCGAGTTCACGGCCTAGCTGGCCCTTGTTGCCGAAGATAAATGTTCGCATGTAATTCGTCATCCGTGTTGCGCCGCATTCTAGCAATCCACGATCGCGGCAACAAGGCCAGCGCACTAAAGATTTCAGCGCGTTCGCCGATAACTAGAGCGTCAAGTCAAGGCAACCACTGACGAGACATCGGAACAGTTGAAAGCATCGGCCGAGGTGGCCATCCCTACACCGCGGCTGTGAATAATTGTTCCAAGCTTCCCTCCATGAAGGCGCCACAATCCCATAGTTGTGGCGTTTCTTTTTTTGCGAACGCGCTGTTGTCTTGCCCTGTTCAGGCCCAGCGCGCGACATCAAACGATGACGCTAAAGTCTTGCGCCCCCCTGCCGATAACCTAGTTAGAAGGTCGAGACAAGGAGGTCGAGACCCTAGTGACACGGACGTCAACCCTTTTTTAAGACCTTGTGGCCAGTGTTGGCAGAGTGGAAGTCCCGCCGCTTTGTCGCGGAGTATCCGGCCCGTAATGGTCTTACCCTCTTGAGTGCGCTATGGCGGTTGTCATAGCGCTCTTTTTTTATTCTTCCCCGCCCTCTTCAGACGCGTACACCACTTCCACGAGCGCGAGACCATGGGCGGGCGCAGTATGTCCCCGAAACGGTCCTGGCGATTCAAGCAGTTCGGAAAGCCGCTCTTCGGGAAGTTGGCCGCGGGCGATGTCAATCAACGTACCTGTGATGTTGCGCACCATCTTGTAGAGAAATCCGTTGCCTCGGAATTCGAGGCGCCACAGATTTCCTGCGTCGCACGGACTCACGATACCGCCCGGCATCAACTCAAGGGAGTAGATGGTGCGAACCGTGGTCTTCACCGACGCGCCACCGCCCTGGAAACCGGCAAAGTCGTGCTCACCTACCAACCGGGGGGCCAAGTCTCGAATGGCATCCAGGTCAACCTCGACGGGCACACACCACGCGTACCGGGCCGTGAGGGGATCGGCTTCACGGGACCGCAGGAATGCGTAGGCGTAGCGCTTGGAGACAGCCGACTTTCGTGCGTGAAACTCGGCCGCCACGGACCGTATGTCGACGATCTGGATTTCCGGTCCGAGCATGCGCGATATGGAACGGCGCAACGTCTCGGGCGAAACGGGCCGGTCCCAATCGAACGAGAACACCTGCCCCATAGCGTGGACCCCGGCGTCGGTGCGCCCTGCCCCCTGGATGCGCACCTGATCGCCCGCGATCCGGGCCAACGCGCCTTCGATAGCGCCTTGGACCGTGCGCTCCGTGGGTTGCACCTGCCACCCCGAAAACCGGGTGCCGTCGTAACGAACTGTTGCCTTCAATCTCTGGGACATGAAATCCTCGTCTCCGCGTGTTGGAGGAATCATATCATGCCAGCGGGACCGTAGCCGAAAGGAGTCTGAATCTTGATTGATGGGCCAAGATTCCGCATACTCACGAAGCGACAGATGTATCCACAAGTTGCAGTTCGTTTACCTGCCTGTTGTTCGTAGTCTGGGCTCGGGCGTCACCGTCTTCACAGGAGTGCGAACTCATGACGTGTACTTCTCTACGACTCGGTTGCGTGATGCTTGTTCTGGCAGCAATCTCGTTCTCGGCCGCGGCGCAGACCGACTGGTTTCAGTTCCAAGGTCCGAATCGGGACGGCACCTCGCCTGAGACCGGCTTGATGCGATCATGGCCAGAGTCTGGGCTCGAGGTGTTGTGGACGGTTCCTTTGGGTGCCGGGTACGGCGGCCCCGCTATCCGCGATGGCGAAGTCTACGTCCTCGACCGCGTCGACGAAAAGCAGGACGTGCTGCGTTGTCTCGATCTCAAGACGGGCGCCGAACTCTGGAACTATGCGTACGACGCTCCGGGGAGTGCGGGACACAGCGGCTCACGGACCGTACCCACGGTGGACGAGCAGTACGTGTACTCGGTCGGCATGATGGGCGATTTCGTGTGCGTCGACCGCGAGACGCACCAGCTTGTCTGGAAGAAGAACATCCTGACCGACTTCGGCATGAAGACGCCCAACTGGGGTGTATCGCAATCGCCATCGCTCTATAAGAACCTGGTCATCGTCGCCCCCCAGGCGCGTAGCGGGTACGTTGCTGCCTTCGACCGCGAAACCGGCGATCTGGTGTGGAAGAGCGCCCGGCAAGGCGGCACGGGCTACTCGACTCCCGCAATCACGACCCTGGCGGGTGTGGAGCAGGCCGTGATGGCCTCGACCTACGGCGACGTGGCCGGCGTATCGTTGGAAGACGGAAGCACGCTGTGGACCTACGGCGGATGGCGCTGCAAGATCCCCATTCCCTTCCCCACACCCCTGCCCGACGACCGGCTGTTCGTGACCGGGGGATACGATGCAGGGTCCGTGATGCTGAAGATCGTGAAGAAGGGCGGTGAACTCACGGCCAAGGAGCTGTTCAAGACCGACGAGTGCGGCAGCCAGATTCACCAGCCGCTGTACCTCGACGGACACCTGTACGTCAACAGCAATTCCAACAGCCGGAACGATGGCATGCTGTGCATGGCTCTGGACGGCAAGCGGAAATGGCGCACGCGCGACATGAGAGGATTCCCGCGGTTCGAGCGGGGAAGCCTGATCATGGTGGACGGCATGATCCTGAACCTTGACGGCAAGACGGGCATCCTTCACCTGATCGACCCGTCACCGAAAGAGTTCAAGGAACTGGCCCGGGCCAAGGTGCTCGATGGAAACAAGATGTGGTCTCCTTTGGCCCTTTCCCAGGGCCTGCTGCTCGTACGCGACCAAGAACAGATGAAGTGTCTCAATCTGCGGAAGCCCTAGCACCAACACCCGCGACCACGGAGTACGAACGACCGTACCATGAGATCTCCCACTGCGAATCGGCCAATGCTACTGGCGGTCGCGCTGGTAAGCGCGGCCGTGGCTGTCGTCGCATTGCACCAATGGTTCACCCACGACCCTGCCCGTGACTTCACAATGAGTATGCCCGGCGCGGACGGACGCCCGGCGCACATCGAATCGGGCGGCGGGGCGACCGACCTCTCCGGGACGTTCCAGACCTTTGATGGCGTGCCAGCCGATCTGCCCGGCGCCTGGCCACGGTTTCGCGGCGCCGATTTCGACAACATCCTCAAGGCGCCCACAGCGCTGGCCGATTCCTGGGGCCCGGACGGTCCTCGAGTGCTATGGTCCGTTTCAATGGGCGAGGGACATGCCGCGCCCGTCGTCCTGAACGGCCGGGTCTATGTGCTGGACTACGATGAAGACACGCGCGCCGACGCGATTCGTTGCTTCTCGCTGGACGACGGACGCGAGATCTGGCGACATTCGTATCCTGTCAGCATCAAACGCAATCACGGCATGTCGCGAACCGTGCCGGCGGTCACCGGCGACTACCTTGTCACCGTCGGCCCGCGCTGCCACGTGGTCTGTCTGAACGCGACAACCGGCGGCTTTCTTTGGGGCATCTCCATGACCGAGGAGTACGGCACGACGGAGCCCCTCTGGTACACGGGCCAGTGCCCCATGATTGACGACGACACAGTCATCCTTGCCCCTTGCGGGCCGGAGGCACTTCTGGTGGCGATCGATTGCGCGACTGGAGACCCTGTATGGACGACACCGAATCCTCAGGGATGGGACATGTCCCATTCGTCGGTCATGCCCATGACCTTCGGGGGCACGCGGATGTACCTCTATTGCGCGACGGGCGGTATCGCGGGGGTCGCGGCGGATGGACGCGAGGCGGGCACGATCCTCTGGCAGATTCCGTGGGACGCCAAAGTCATCGCGCCGTCGCCCGTGCCCCTGGACAACGGCATGATCTTCCTCACGGCGGGGTACGGAAAAGGCAACATCATGCTGCAACTGCGGCAAGAGGGCGGCTCGTTCGCCGTGGACGTCGTGTTCGAGAAGACCCCGAAGGAAGGGCTGGCCTGTGAGCAGCAGAGCCCCATCTATCACGACGGATTATTGCATGGTATTATGCCGAAGGATGCGGGCGGCCTGCGCGGACAGTTCGTATGTTACCGCCCGGACGGCACACTGGTGTGGTCCAGCGGCCCGGACCGGCGGTTCGGTCTCGGCCCCTTCATCTTGGCAGACGGCAAGTTTTATGTCCTGAGCGACGACGGCGTTTTGACGGTGCTACGCGCGAACCGCGAAGCCTATGTCCAAGTGAGCGAAGCCAAGGTTCTGGACGGCCAGGACGCGTGGGGTCCCATTGCCATCGCCGGTGAACGCATGCTGATGCGGGACTCGACCCGGATGGTGTGTATCCACGCCGGCGCGACCAGATAGGAGCACCGCGGCACATGAGCAGCGAGCAAGGCAGACGGATTGGCCCCTGGGTGTGGGCAGTCGTTGCTGTGGCCGCCGTTGGTGTGGCCGCACTGCTGGCAACGAAAGACCGCAGACGCGAACCGCCGCCGTCGTTTCAGTACGACATCACGGCGTATCAGGAAATCGACCCAGCCGCCGTGGTCTTCAGCGAATCGGACCCCATCCCGCTCGGAATTGAAGGCGTCAGCGCGTTGGCCGTCGCCGACGATGGCACTGTCTTTGTTGCGGGCGTCGGTGCGGTGGCCGTATTGAATGCCCAGAAGACCGAAGCGGCACGCATCGCGATCGAAGGAACGCCTACGTGCATGGCCGTCTCACTCGAAGGCGACCTGCTTCTCGGCATGACGGACCATATCGTCCGTGTGAGCCAAGATGGCGGCGTAAAGGCCACGTGGGACCGTCCCAACGAGCGCGCGCTCATCACGTCTATTGTGGCGGACGCCGATAGCGTCTACGTGGCCGATGCTGGCAACCGGGTTGTGCTGCGCTACGACCATGAAGGCGTCATCCAAACGCGGTTGGGGCAGAAGGATGCTGCGCGCGACATCCCCGGATTCGTCATCCCGAGCCCCTATTTCGATGTCGCTTTCGACAACACGGGCGCCTTCTGGGTAGTGAATCCTGGCCGGCACGGCCTTGAGCAATACCGCGCCGATGGAGCGCTTGTCAGCGCATGGTACAACCCCTCCATGAAGGTGGACGGATTCTGCGGGTGCTGTAACCCGTCGCACGTGGCGTTCATGTCGGATGGGACGCTTGTAACGGCCGAGAAGGGCATCACCCGCGTGAAGATCTACGCGGTCGACCAGACCATGGCCGGC
>JAAEQP010000874.1 GCA_024231375.1 bacterium
AACGAGATCCTTCGCATGCGCTCAGGATGACGCGAAGGCGAAGTCCTTCACCTCCTCTTCATCCTCCCCATCCACGTTAGTGACCTCTTGCTGCTTCTGGAATGGTGCGTGCTCGCCGCACCCTTGGTGCGCCTCGACACACCAAGAACAGCCGATCATTGCTGGTCTTGGTTGTGTTGGCCTAGGAATGCTTCAGCGAAGCGGCGGCCCAGTTTCTTCATGCCTTCGTAGTTGTAGTGGCCGTTTTCCATCTTCTGGTAGAAGTCCGGGGAAACGGGGTCCGGGCTCTGAGGAATGAGGGTGACGTTGGGCACCTCTTGGGCGGTCCGCTTCATTCCTTCGACGACCTCACCGCGTCCAACCTGGAAGAGCAGGAACGGCAGTGATTCGTCTCCCACATCATGACGGATGCTCTCCACAAGATTCCGAAGATTATCACCGTACGCCGCAGCGGCAGTCCTGTTCTTGGTGTCCGTTTCGCCCTGAACCCATAGCATGGCGCAGATCTCGTATTCGTGGTCGTCGCAGCCCGAGAGCACTTGTTTGGCGTAGGCGGTTAGTGCGCCGTATAGCTTGGGTTCGCCCTCCTCGTGCATGATCGTGGCCTTGTCCTCGCGCCAATCGGGGTTCCACGAGCCGTGGAGTGAAGTGGCTCCCGCAGCGAGTTTGATGAGCAGTATTTCCTCTTCGGGCCAGGCTTCGGACAAGGTGATCCCGAAGAACAACTCAGGGCCGAAGATAAGGTCACGCTGGTATATCTCCGCGATCTCGGGGTGAGGTGCGACCACGTTCAACGGGCCAACGGGTTCGTGGTTGAACGCGAGTTGGACACGGTCCCGGGCTTTCTCAAGGCGCTCTCTGTCCTGGGGCGTCAGCTTGTTGCCGTCTGCCCGTCCTTCCATGTTCGATTGGCCCGCAAGGAGAAACACCCTGATCTTCTTGTCGCGTTCCGGCTTATGCAGCCCATCCGTCCACGCAGAGTGGGCCCAGGACAGGACGAGACTCAGCACCAAGAGACCACTTGCTGCTCGCACCGCCAGTTCCATATGTCTATCTCCTGTCGGGTCAGAGAACTCCGCCAACGTCCAAGGGATTCAAGGCAGGAGAGTTGTGGCGCCGTCGCTTCTGTGTATTCAGGCGACAGACTCCGCACTCGTCTGCTGAGATGATACCCCTTTTGGTCAGTGAAAGGGCATCGCTTCGCATCTTTGAAGACGGGGTAGCAGGGGAATGCTGAGAAGGGTTTGTAAATATGGCTACGGGCGGGGTAGAATATTATTGACATGGGGGAGAGCCAACGCAGGGAGATGCTTGGCTTATGTCAGTTGAGGCCGTTGCCGAATATCTGCACGTCGGACGGATCACCCTAGTCAACAGTCACCCACAGAGGATGCACAGTCCTCGCATCCAGGCCGTCATGCGCGGTTGGCGCCGGGGGGGCTACATTCTGTTCGACTGGCCGGTTCAGCGGGATCAGGCGATCCATCTTCGCACGGGCCGGGAATGTGTGATCGAATTCCTCCACGAAGGGAAGGCCTGTGGGTTCGCGGGCTCGATCTTGGACGCAGGATCGCGGGCGCATCCCCAGTTCTGCGTGGCGTGGCCCGACGAGGTCGAGACGATTGCGTTGCGCCAACACGAACGGGTTCCCACGTGTCTGCCGTGCGAGGTGAACTTGACGGGCGGAACGCACGTGGAAGCCGAGATCCGTGACATTTCCGCGGGGGGATGCAAGATTGTGTTGGCGTGCCAGCTTCCGCCGGACGTTGTGGTCGAATTGACGTTCCATGCGGCGAGTTGGTTGCGGTTCGAGAATGCCCGCGCCTGCATTCGCAACTGCGTGAAGGTGCCCGAAGGGTTTGCGTGCGGCTGCGAGTTCGACGAATTCACGGAGCAGGACCGACAGAACGTGGAGTTCCTTGTAGCCGGCGAACTTGAGCAACTCCGGAGCGGCGGTGAGGGAAAACACAGCGTTCTGGTGCTTGACGATGACCTGAAGAATGCACAGCACTTGAAGGGCGCCCTTGAGGGGAACGGTGTAGACGTCTCCAGTGCGCCGTGTCTGGTCGAAGCCTTCTACAGTCTTAGGAAACGGTCGCCCAACGCCGTCGTTCTGAAGCAAGACCTTAAGGAACTCCCCGGATCGGAAGTGTGCCGGATTGTGCGCGCGTCGCGTGGATTCGAGTCGGTTCCCATCGTTGTCTACGGGGACGACCATCCCGAAACGCGCGAGAAGGCGCTGAAAGCCGGCGCCACCTACTACGCCTGCGAGCCCGAGGAGGTGTTGCGGTTCCTGGAATCGGTGGAGTAAGACACCACAGGCTGTTGCAGCGACTCCTGCATTTCGATACACTCCGCTCGGATGGGGATTATGAAACTCAACGAGGGAGACCACTCCATGAAGATTCACACACTATTGATATCGGTGGCGGCCTGTGTGCTGTTGGCCTCGTGCGCAACCATGTCGGGTTCGAATGACGTCGACCTCTTTGACGGCTGCTGCCTGAAGGGATGGTCCCACTTCCTGGTGGATGATGGGGTCAAGATGGAAGATGTGTGGAGTGTGGAGGACGGGATTCTGGTCTGCAAAGGCGAGCCGCTCGGGTATCTGCTCACGAAATCGTCGTTCCAGGATTACCATTTGGTGATCGAATGGCGCTGGGCGCCCGGAACGAAGCCGGGCAACAGCGGCGTGCTTCTCCGTATTGCGGGCGATTCCGTTTCGTTCCTGCCCAAGTGCGTGGAAGCGCAGTTGCAGAGCGGCAGCGCCGGCGACATCTGGGCGTTCTACGGGGCAAAGGTCGAGGGTGATGCCGGACGCACCAGGGACATCAAAGGCCACAAGGACCTGGGTGATTTCAAAGGCATTGGGAAGATCAAGGCCGCGGAGAAGCCTGCGGGCGAATGGAACCGGTACGATATCCTCGTGACGGGCGGCGACCTTGAACTGCGTGTGAATGGGGAACTGGTGAATCAGGCTACGGGGCTTGATGTGCTGTCCGGTCCGATTGGGCTCCAGTCCGAGGGCGGTGAGATCCATTTCCGGACGATACGGCTTACCAAGCAGGGGTAAGGGGCGCGGTGGCGGTGTAAGACCCCTCACCCCAACCCTCTCCCAGCCACGGCTGGCAAGCCGTTGGGAGAGGGGGAAGAATGGGACGGTGGGGCTGGCGACATAGTTCGAACCGAACGTGTGAAAGCCGCGAAAGAAGCTAGGGACAGACCCGTCTCGTCCGCCTACGGCGGACTCGCTGGGGTCAGTCCCGCTTTTTCGCTTCTGCTGCCGAGTGTTAATGATTCTTTCGATGGCGCTAGTGTTTCGTGTACAGATAAGGATACTTGATGCCTGAATCCAGGCCCAATGCATCAGTCTTGTTGGTGGACCAGGACCCGGAGACGTCGCGGGAGATCCTGGCGTATCTTGATGCGCGAGGATACGAGGTGGAATGGGTCGACGACGGTGAGAAGGCTTACAACCGTCTGGACAGCCGTTCCTTTGACGTGATGATCACGGACTTGGACGCGCACCGCATCAACGGGATGCGTCTCATGGCCGTGGCGCAGGACCGGAGTCCCGAGATCTGCGTGATCCTGATCACCGAGGAGCCCGATGTGGAGCGGGCCACGGAGGCCATGCGGCAGGGGGCGTACGACTTTCAGACCAAGCCTCTGAACATGGGGCGTCTCGAGGCCGTTGTCGAACGTGGCGTCGGGCGGCAGCGGCTGGTCCTTGAACAGCACGAACTCAAACGGCGACTCGACGAGCAATATGGCCTCGGCAATCTCGTTGGACGGTCCCGCCAGATGGTGACGGTGTACGGGGCGGTCCGGCAGATTGCGCCAACGAAGGCGACGGTGTTGGTTCAAGGAGAGACGGGCACCGGGAAAGACCTCATCGCCCAGGCGATCCACAACAGCAGCCCACGGCGTGACGCGCCGTTTGTGAAACTGAATTGCGCCAGCATTCCCGAGGCGTTGGTGGAGAGCGAGTTGTTCGGCCATGTGGCGGGGGCCTTCACGGGGGCGACCAAGACACGGCAGGGCCGGTTCGAATTGGCCGATGGTGGCACGCTGTTTCTGGACGAAGTGGGGGAGTTGACGCCGGGGTTGCAGGCCAAGCTGCTGCGCGTGCTGGAACACCAGCAGTTTGAGCGCCTGGGCGACTCGCGCACAATCAGTGTGGACGTGCGCCTCATTGCGGCGACGAACCGTCCTCTGGAGCGGATGATCGAGGCGAATACGTTCCGCGAAGACCTGTACTACCGGCTGCGCGTGGTCACTATCGATGTTCCCTCGCTGCGCGAGCGGCGTGAAGACATCCCCTTGCTCACGGACTACTTCCTGCGGGCGGCGTGCGAGACGAACGGCAAGCGCATCCCCGGCGTGACGCGGAACGCCACGGACCTGCTGATGCGGTACGAGTGGCCAGGCAATGTGCGCGAGTTGCGCAATATTGTCGAGGGGATGGTCATCATGGGGCGGGACGACCGTCTGCTGGATGCCGCCGACGTGCCGCAGCACGTGCGGTCGAGCACAGCGCCCGAGGTGAGCGAGATTCGCATCCCTACGGGGACGCCCATGCGCGATATCGAACGCGTTGTCATCGAGGAGACCATGAAGGTCTGCGATTTCAACAAGGAGCGGTGCGCCAAGATGCTTGGGATCGGGCTTCGGACGTTGTATCGGCGGTTGAAGGAGTACGATCTGTAGGTTGCGGGGTTGCCAGGATGTGGGAAATTGGAGACCTACTGTCGGAGCGTGACCTTCCGGTCACGTCGGTGGCACGGTCGGAGACCGGCCACAACGGGAGGTCGCTAGCCGTGGCTCAGCGGTCGTCGAGGCGGGAGATGACGGGCGGACATTTGCCGGAAGGTAGCAGGGGGATTCGTTCCACGAATTCGAGCGTGACGCGTGCGTCGGGCGTTACCATTTCGCGGAAGTTGTCGACGATGTACCGGTAGTCTTTGGCGTCAGCGGGTTTCCTGAGCGCCAACTTCACGGTGAAATCGTCGAAAGATTCCTGGATCACCTGGAACTGCCTGATATTCGTGACGGCACCGTCTTCGTCAACTTGGTCTTGGTCGGGTCCTTGCCGCACCATCCGAGTGAGCGTAATGCTACTGAGCCACCTTGTGTCGCGAAGCTTGACGAATCCCTTCTCTCTCCCCAGAAGCCGCCTGAATAGTGGAAAAGGCAGGCCGCACGGGCAAGGGTCCGCGGTGGCTTCCGCCATATCTCCGACGCGATAGCGGATGAAAGGCATGGCCTTGTTGCAGTAGTCCGTGACGACGACGGAACCCATCTCACCGGGACCGACGGGTACTCCGTCGTTGTTGACAATCTCCATGGCGCAGTTGTCGATGGCAATATGGAACCCTGTCGTCTCCTGGCACTGGTCGCCCACAATGCCGATCTCCCTTGTGCTGTACCGGTCGTAGACCTTGCAGCGGAAGAGTTCTTCCACCATGGTGCGTTGGTGACCCAGCAGGGTCTCAGCCACATTGCCGACGGAATCGAACCGGAGATCGTCGATGCCATTGTCGAGACAGTACTGCGTCAGGAGGTGCATGGCGTTCGCTACGCCATACAGAACGCGGGGCCTGTATCGCCGGAGCCGCTCCACGTGTTGGGCGAAGACGGCATCCGAAAGGTTACAGGCCTCCAGCGTCATCTCACGGTTGAAGAAGGTCCTCAAGCGTCCTTGGAATGACTGGAGCCGCTCGATCTCCCAACGAGATGCCCAGAGCGTAGCCGTGGGGTGTCCGAGGCGATACCCGGCCCACTCCCATGCGCGCAATCGGGCGGCGCTATGCCAGGCGTGGGCGTCGGTCGTGCTCAGGAACTTGACCGGCTCCGCGGTCGAGCCACTGCTTGTGCCCGCGACGACACGGGGCGGCAGAGGAGTCGGTTGAAGGTCTGGGTAGTGCTCACGGACGTCATTGCGCTCGAGGATTGGAAGCTTGGGCAGGTCTTCAATGGTCTGGATGTCGTCGGGATGAAGGCCTCGTTCATCGAGTGTGCGGCGGTAGTAGGGGATGGCGTCGTAGGCGTAGCTTACGGTGTCACGGAGCCGGCGGTTGCCGAATTCGGCCAAGGCGTCCGGCGACCAGTGATCGCGTTCCTTGGCCGCCTTGTAGTAGGCGTAGAGGTTGGAGCCTTTGCGCCATGCATTGAGCCGCGCGAGTGTCCACGTGAACCGTTCGTGCAGGCTGGGGGCGTTCATCGCGGGGACCCCGTTGGCAGCACCAAGCCGCGCGCCTCGTCGTGTGTTGCCAACCGTCGCCCGATGCCGTCGGCGATTCGCTTCAGGCGGTATACCATCGCCTCGACCCCCTTCACGGAGGTGAGCCCGGCGTCGAGCCACACATGGCCGCCGCCCGCGACGGTTGCGGCCGCGGTGGGCCATTGGTGCGCACCTTCGGCCGCGATGAACCATGGCGAAAGGGCGGAGGCGGGCGCGATGCCCCGTGCGATTCGCGGGAGCAGTCCGTCGCCATCGCGAGCGCCGTTGAGATGGATGAGACGCATTTCATCGGAATGAAGGTCCGACTCATCGACTTCTCCGACCGGCGTGGCGATGAGGGTTCGGGCTCCGCTGAGGGAGACCTGGTCTCGTGTCAGGACGACGAGATCCCCGCGTCCATTGTTGCGATGGTCTTCCAGTGTCTCGGACGTGACCCCGTTGCTCCCCAGTACGAGAGCGGGTGCGGCCGCGCGGATGGCTGACCATTCGTGGTTCTCGTCGACTTGCGCCGCGGCGTGTACGCACAGGATGTGAACGCCGGCCACCGCGAGGAGAGGGGCCAATTGCCCCAGGGTATCCGCGTCGGACAGTGCAGTCTCGACGGCAAGCAGCATGGGGGAGAGGGAGTCGTCAGCCGGCGAAAGCGCGGTGTCCTCCTCGGAATCAATGGCGAAGCCGACAAGGTCCATTTCCAGGGTCGTCCAATGGTCGACATTCGGATCGCCATAGTCGCACACCTTGGGAAGCGTTCCGACTTCGCGGTAGCCGTAGTGCCTTTTCAACCAAGCCACGACCGCAGGCTTGTCCGTGTTGGTGACGAGGGTTTGGACGCCGACCCTTCGTGCGGCCAGGCACCGTGTCCGGTGCAGGATGTGGCCGATGCCTTGGCCCATATAGTCGGGATGGAGCGCCAACAGTGTGGTCTTCGCCAGGGTCTGGGAGAGCAACTGGTAACCCGCTACCCCGATGACGCGCCCGTCAATCCTGGCCACGAAACAGCACGAGAGGTCCAAGCTCTCCATTTCGGGGCATGGGATGCGGTGAAGATTCCATGGGCGCAGGACGTCGAGGATTGCGTCCCAGTCGTCGCCAGTGGCTGGTTCAATCAGGACGTTCT
>JAAEQP010000875.1 GCA_024231375.1 bacterium
CACGGACTGCCACGGACTGCCACGGACTGCCACGGACCAACATGGACCGACATGGACAAACAGGAACTAGACTGAAAAGCTCCCCAATAGCGGGGTCTGCCGCGCTACTCCATCGAAATCTCAGGCCTCCCGGGTCCTGCGTACGGGGCAGCGCCTAACTGAGCCTTCGGTCGATTCTTCAGGGTTGTCGAAGCGGAGTCGTCCGTCGTTGGTGCTTCAATAAATCCGTGGTAACGGCCCATCCAGTAGTCTTCCAGCCAGCGCGTGGGCTCCGTCACCGCGCGCCCTCCGCCACCTCCGTCGTAGCGCATCATGTCGCACGCGCCGCGTTGTGCCTGGGTCTCGCGAGGTGATATGGCGCGCGTTCCGCGGCCGTAAGGCACGTAGCCCGGCTCCTGGGCTAAGTCGGCGCGATGGGAATTCTCGAAGCTGTGGTTGCGCAGGTCGAGGGGCCATTCCCGGAGGAAGCCGACCGCCTGGGCAGCTTCACAGTCGTTGCCCGTGATGGCGCCGTAGGCAAAGTTGTACCAACCCACCCGCTCAATGCGCTTGGCTTCCCAGGTGCGTTCGAGACTCCGGTAATAGATGGATTTGAGATGCGGGCTGACTCCGTCCAGATGGCGGAACAGCGTGTAGAAGCAACTAAAGGCGTGCTCATCGTCCCAGGGAACGACGTCCTCGGGAGGGAAGACTTTGCGCTGGCGCAGGGTGTTCTTGTGGTAGCGCCACTCCAGCAGTTGGTCGTAGCCGTCTTCAAACTTCTTGTCGCCGGTGACGCCTTCGGCGGCACGCATGAACATCTGCGCTTCAAGACCGTTCAGACCCCGATCAATGTAGCCGTAGGGTCGGAGAAGATACTCGGGGTCCCAGCGTCCCCAACGGGTAGGTTTGCCGTCCATATCCTTGAGCACCCAGCCATTGTCGATGATGTGATGCGCCATGCGCGCGAGATGTTCGGCGGCGCGCTTCTTTTCCGGACCTTTGGCTACGAGGTCGTGGAAAATGGAGATGGCGTAGAAATGACTGGTGACCTCGTCGCTGGAGGTGTCGCCTTTCCAGTACCAGAGGCCGTCGTCGGTGGGATACCACTTCGCGGGCAGCCCTCCTGACCCGTGCTTCGACATGGAATCTCCATCGCCGGTCTTGGAGAAGATGGCGCGCGCGATGAACCCCGGAATCGGTGTGATCTCTTCCATCCACACGAGGGATTTGAACGAGTCGAGAGCGGCGGCCCGGGCCGTTTCATCGCCTGTAGCGGCATACTTGAAGCACATAGCCGCGAGATACCCGGCCGTATGCCCGCCATCGTTGTCACTGACTTCCCGGATCCATCCCTTCTCATCGCCGCCCCAGTACAGCTTGTGAATGAAACCGAGGCGCATCATCCCCCACTCTTCAATGTAGCGTTCGTACCAAGCCGCCTTCTTCTGTAGCGTGTACGGTTGGTAGCGGATA
>JAAEQP010000876.1 GCA_024231375.1 bacterium
GCCGGCCATCTTCGCCGACGGATCGGGGCTCGACATCACGCAAGGCACATATCCCACACTCAATGAATCACACTGCATGCCATTCCTCCAAGGGAATCCCCTGATACTCGCCAGGTTCCCCAGTTCGACGGCCATTGTGAACTCATTCACAGTGGATTCGGGCGTGGATTTTACACTCGGGAGGATGCTCTAATGCCGAGAACAAGGCGGGCAGGGTATGTGGCGGGATGGACTGCTCGGACACGGGAGGCGCGTGACGGTGAATGGGGAAAAGGACTTCGACGAGATCGCGGACCCGACGGGTGGGACCCCAGACGTAGCGTCCCGGCGGTCCTCAAACACGGCGCGATTTCACTGGCGGCGCGACCTGGACATGTGCCTCTTGGTCTTCCTGTCGCTGGCGATGGCCGGCGGAGCCTACCTCCTGACCGAGGGCATCCCTTTCCTGGGAAGGCGACTGAGCTTGAAAGGCCAATACATCGTGTTGTACCTGTTCTTCCCTGAGGCACTGGGCATGGTCATCACGTCCGTCTGGCTCCTCGTGCGGCGGGGGGTCTTCCCGTCGCGCCTTCGCGACGGCGTTCCCCAAGCGTGTGCGTTAATCAGTCTGCTGGGGGCGGGACACTTCTTCTACGTGGCTTGGTGGATAGCAACGCGCCGGTGACGTTCCCGCCCTACGCCAGGATAGTTTCCGGGAGAACGAGATCCTTCACTTCGTTCAGGATGACGGAAGAGACGGTGTGTCGAAGGGAACGGGGAACTGTCGCTCAGAGAGGTCTTGGCGCCTGCTATATCGCGGGCTACGCACCAGGGACCGAGACTTCTTCAACAGCCCCACTGTCCCCGGTTTCCCTCCTCGCGCCGCGACACCCGTAGGCGCCCGAGAACGATTGCAGGCCATCTACCGCGGCATGGGAAGAATCACGGCGCTGGGATGGGTCTGGCTCATATGCACCGTGTTGAGCGCGGCCCGCAATTCGCCGCCCTTTTCCGGGAAGTCCTCGCCGGTGTTGGGGTTCTTCTCGAATCGCGGGTAGTTGCTGCTCGACACCTGGAGCCCGATCCGGTGACCCCTGTTGAACACCACGCTGATGGACCACAGGTCGATCTCCAACTCCGCGATGGTCCCAGGGTCCACCGGCTCGGGCGTCTCAAATCCCTTGCGGAACTTCAGCCGCCGGATGCCGTCGACCAGCAGAATCTCACGGCCGTCAGGGTAGATGTCCACCAACTTGGCCGTGAAATCCGTATCCGGCGCATCCGTTGACACGTACAGCCGCGCACGCACGTGCCCCGTCACTTCCACGGGCCGGGGAAGCGGCGGTGTGGCGAATCGCAACACGTCCGACCGCATGCTGACCGGCCGTTGGTCGAAGGGCCCTGCGTCGATGGTGAGATTGGCGCCGCCTCGCGTGGGGCACGGGTCCACCGGGTCGTACACGAACGTCGATTCCCTGGGGAACGGCGCGCTGTCGGCCAGGCCGCCGCCCCGTACCAGGTACAGCGGCACGTCGTCCGTGGCAAAGGGGGGCCACCCGTCGGCCTCGCGCCATTCGTTGCCCGGCGCCACCGGATCGACAAGGTCGCCGATCGTGTAGTACCGCACCGCCGGTTGGTCCATCACCCCGTTGTCCTCGCCGAGTAGCCAATGGCCATGGAACAGACCGGCAACCGCATTGAAGTCCACATCCATGTAGTTGTCGCGAAGCACCACGTCGCCCGGCTCCCGCACCGGCCCGTGAAGCCACGGTCCCATGATGAGCAACTGGTTGCCGCGGGCCTTGGGTCCGCCGCGGTACTGGCGCGTCACAAAGTTGTTGATGGTGCCCTGGGCGAAGATGTCCCACCAACCGCCCACGTGCAGGGCGGGCGTGTTGATGCGTCCGGCGACTTCCTCGGCGTTGCAGTCACGCCAGAAAGCGTCGTTGGTGGGATGGGACCGCCACACGTCGATCAACTCGGGACTTTTGTTGGCGTTTAGCCAGTTCTCGCACAGGGCCTTGCGGAACACGCCTCCCTGGTACGAAAGCTGCCCGTACAGCGTCGACGATGCCACCATGATTTCCTGGCACGTGATATCCGGGTCGGCGCCCGCGGCCAAGACCTGAACGATGCTCAACGCCGACCCGCCGAACATTCCGATCTTTCCGTTGCACCAAGGCTGCGCACGCAACCAGGCCAACGTGTCCGCGCCGTCCTGTTTCGTGCCCCAGCCGTCGACCACGAACGCATTGAACGCCCCCTCGCTCTTGCCGCGGCCCCGCGTGTCCTGCACCACCAACGCCATGCCTTGCGGCACAATCGTCTGTGCCAGGTTCTTGCCGAACGACTTGCCGTAGACCGTGCGGGCCAGCAGCACCGGAAACGGGCCGTCACCCTCCGGGACATAGCAATCGGTGGCCAGCTTCACGCCATCGCGCATGGGCACCATGGCCGTGTCGGCCGCCGCGAAGCCCGCGACGACAAGCGCTGCCAGCAGGATGAGTCGAACCGGTACAGAGCCGCGATGCGTACGCGCAAGCATTTTCATGGGTCGCAATTCCTCCCGCTTCGGACGATCACAAGCGGAACAAAGGGACTGACTCAAGCGGAGTCCGCCGCAGGCGGACGCAGACGTGTCTGTCCCTTTCTTCCGCGTGCTCCCATGTGGTGGCCCCGCTTGGAAGCAATCACTCCGTCAGTCGGCGACCGTCCTCAGATAACTTCGAAATGGTGGTATCGGTCCATGCGGATGCCTTGCAGCGTCTTCAGATACAGCTTCTTCGGAATCGGGACGGCACCCGGCACTGCGTCTCCGGATTCAGGCGTCTGCTCATACCCGATGTCGCCAATCCTCGCCACATGCCCGCGCGAGTCCCACGCCACGTAGCCGTCGGCTCCCTGTTCGAGGAACGACCGCATGTCGGCGCGCCAGCCTTCGAAATCGCTATTGAACTTGGTCCACGGATAGAGCAACGGCATCAGCCGAATCCGGTCCCGCCCTTCCAAGTTGTTGAAGTACGTGAAGTCCAGGTTGTCGGGGTCGTCCAGATGAACGTCCCGGTCGCTGAACACCTGCCCCGTGGGGTACAGGTCGTCGATGATGCCTTCCCGAACCCACGTGGCCACATCGAGCCCCCATCGTTCGCAGTCGTGCCGGTTGCTCGGAACAATCGCCGACAAACGCTGTCCCGGTTTCAGAACCGCCCGCGCCTTGCGCATGTAGGCCGTCATCACCTCGCCCTGGTACGTCAACCACCGTTCGTCGGTCTCGCCCAGTTCGCGCGGGTCCACACCGTACTTCTTCGTGAACCCTTCCACCATGACGGGCTCGTAATGCACCATGGGCAAGCCTCGAATGAAGCAGTAACAGATGCCGTCCGGGTCGTACTCGGAAATCTCCCGCGTCAACGCCAGCATATGGTCCTGCACTTCAGGGTAGGCGTAACTCAGACGTCCGAGCCGTTGCCCGTGACGGTCCAGGCAATGAAACTCCGGGTGCGCTTCGAAGAAATGGGAGTGTACCATCTTGTCGAAAGGGAAGGGCGACGTGAAGGCCTGCATGCGAATGTAGACCTGCAGTTCCAGCCCCTTGCCCTTCGCGTAGGTCGTCATCGTCTTCAGGCTGTCCCACCCGTCCTGTTTCCAATTCTCCACATTCTGGTTCCACCGTTGGTACCACTCCGTGTGGAACCCGCTGTACTCGCGTTCGTTGCCCACCTTGGTCGGGTAGTTGCAGTTGTCGGCTTCCCCGTTGCCCCACAGCACCATCCGCAGACAACTCCCCTCCGGAATCGCCTCGAAGGGCTTGATGAGGTCCTCAGGCGTTGCATGAAGCGATTCGCCGAAGATGCCGTGCCCGTCCTCCGTGATGGCCATGGGATAGGCCACCTTCCGCGTCGGGTCGAGTCCACGCACAGGCTTGGACGGCGCCTCCCGCGTCGACAGCGGTTCACCGCCCACCTTGTCCAACGGTTCCAAGCGAATGTACGCGAGCGCCGCGGGGAAGTCGCTCGTGCTTCGGGCCGATTCCAGGATGAGGTCCCTCCCCGTCAGGTCCGCATCCTTCCACGTGGCCTCGTAGACGATCACCGAGCTGTTGTGAACCGTTTCCTTGTGCAGTTCCGCGGGCACCTTAACCGTCTGCGCCTCTTCGTCACCCGTCAAACGGAGCCGCAGGACGGGATTGCCATACCCGCAATATAGACCCAAATGGATGCGGTAGACGCCTTCCTGACCCAGCCCGATCGGCATAGGCGGAATGTCGACCCCGCCGCCTTCGCCCAACATCGTGCCCGCGAACAACTCACTCTCATACGGTAGCGCCCGCCACGCATCGCGGTCCACGTCGCTCAGTCTCCCGGCATCCACCCGCGCCGCCAGGTCCGTGAGAACCGTCTCTTCCTCCCCCGCGAAGCAGTTCGGAGCTGCCACGAAAGACATCACGCAAACCAAGGCAATCGTCAACCGAGAAATCACGGTGGTTACTCCTTCATTTGGATGGTGTGAAGACGCTACGCGCTCGCCAGACCTCCGGTCCACATCGGCGCACTCTACGGGACTCCCTCTCATGTCATTCCGAGCGAAGTCGAGGAATCTCACTACCCGGTGAATGTCCTCTAATGCGGGCCGCTCAAACGGGCCAATTGGCGCGCAACCAGAACCCGCTCTTCCCCCGCCTCCGTTTCCGTCAGGGTATCCACGCCGAAGGACAGTGTCAATCACTCCCGTCGTCCAACCGCCACTGGCGCACGGGTGCCTGCATGCTGTACGCTACATCGAAGCTAGGCGGGGGAAGCATGCAGGCCTGGCATCAAGCACGGCAGGTGGGGCATGATTGAACGACTCGATGATTGCACAGTTGTCCGCTTCAGCTTGCGCGAGCGGGTTCTGAAGTGTAGCGCGGACTGCCTTGTTCTCTCACTCATATCGGGCATGTGGGCGTGGTTGCTCCTGCGCGGCACCTTCACAGGAGTCCCAGGAATTACGCTCGGGGTGCTCGTGGTCGTTGTGCTTCCGATAGGATGCTACTGGGACTTGAGGTCTACGCGCTGTTTCGGGTTCAAGCTGGAATTGAGCCGTGAGGCCGTTCGCTTGGTTGCTCCCAACGGCGATGCAGCGCAGGGCGAGTGGGCGGACTTGGTCTCGTTCGATCCCTTCCGCATGATGGCTACATTCTCAGACGGGACGGTCATCTTCATCGGCAGGAGTGGTTGTAGCGGACATCGTTTCGAGAAACTCATCACCGAGCTAGGCGGCCCTGACTTCCCCGTCGCTCAGGCGATGCGGGCTGCTCGGGAAACAAGAGACGGGTGGCGTCCTACGGGCCGACAGATGCTTGCCATCCTTGGTGTCTTTGGGATGGCGCCGATGATTTGGCTCGTGACTAGCGAGGAGGGCTACCTGGCTTCGTCCCGATGGATTCTCGGAATCGTAGCCGCCTTCGTCCTTTCTCTGGCCCCACTCGCGTTAGCCTTTCGGTCCTTGCACAAACAACGCAACCGAGTCCGCGAAATGTGCACTAACCGGGAACTGAAGGAGACAATGGAGGGGGGCGGGAAGTAGTTGGCGGCCGTCGCTCGACGTGCCCCGCGCGGGTGTCCTGCGGCGAGAGATCCCTCGACTTCGCTCGGGATGACGTGGAGTGTAGGTTCTGGTGTGTTGAGTCGTCCGTTCCGTCATGCTGAGCGAAGCGAAGCATCTCGCACTCCAGGACAGTCGCCGGGTGAACGAGATTCTTCGCTTCGCTCAGAATGACGGGGGCCGGGTCAATCTGCCATTCTTTGGCTGCGGCTATGCCCTTCGTGGTTCAGCCCTCTTCCTCGGCTTCTTCTCCCTCTTCGCCCTCTAGGTCTTCGCCCCCATCCTCACCCTCAGCCTTCGGCTCAGGCGCCAACGGTCGTTCGCCCACGCTGAAGAAGAACATCCGCGTCTCAAGGTGGGTATCCCCGTCCAACGCGCCCCAATGCACCGCATAGCAACCGGGGGACAAGGCGCCGTCGTACCGGACCTGTACCAACACCCCGTCCGGCCCGTCGATGGCCACGGCTGAGATAGGGATGGTGCGCGTGGGACGCCAGATTTCGATGGTTTGAGGCCCCGTCATCTCGATGGCGAGAGGAATCTCGGCCAACTCGAGTTGGCAGAACCTGATGCCGTAGCGCGGCATGTTGAAGCTCATGATTGTCGGCTGCGGGTCGAGGGTTTCCACCTCCGACCAACGCCGTGTGCCGTGTACCGTCCGGTCGCCCGCGCCCTGGAACGTCTCCGGCTGGATGGGTTTCGTCGCCGTGTACCGGCAATTCTGAAACAGAAACACCCCGGCATCCGGCGGCAACGGCCACAGCGCCACGTCGCGCGCGGGCACGACCCGTGCCTCGGTTACTTCCAGTTCGAGCCGCCCCGGCGTGTACCCCGTCTTCACACAATCCACTTGCACCGGGCCCGGCCGGTAGCTCACACGGTATTCGCCGCGCGCGTTCGTCAGCGCCTGATACGGCGTTCCCGCTACCGTCACCGCCGCGCCCGGCAAGGCATCCCCCTTTACGTCGACCACGCGTCCTTCGACGACAGGTTGGGCGCAACCCACAGCCAAGGCCAAGGCCGCGAAGGCAACGGCTCGCTTCACGCCGCGAGTGAAGAGTCGGAGGGTTCTGGATGGGCCCATACTTGAACCGGCGTTGTGCATGGATACTCCCTTGTCGTCGCACGAATCATTCATGATGATAGTATGCCATTCGCCGGGGAGCGGTTCCCAGCCGCGCCGACTCACTCATCCAACGCGATCCAGCGGACGCCCTTATCTTCGCCGTAGCAATACATGCGCACCCGCTTGTCTTCCGGCGGTGTTCGCCCATCCGCATACGACCAGAACGCACGAAACGCCCCGTCTGATTGCTCGTGGTTCAGCGCAACCTTCACATGGTTGTGCGAGAATCGGCTGTTGGACGTCACGACCTTCACGCGCCGCCACGTGCGGCCCTGGTCCACCGACTGCCATTCCTCGATCTCGCCGCCGTCCATGTGCGGTTGCACCGGTTTCGTCGGGCCGTACACCCGGTAGTCGTCCGTCCCCAGAATCGCCAACGCCCCGCCGTCGTACATATGGTCTGTCGTCGTCACGTCCGCAAAGGTCCACGCGCCTTCCCGGCATCGGCCAAATCGCCACACGCTCGTGTAGGTGGCCGCATCGGCTTCCAGGAACAGCACCACCGGCGCGCCGTCCGGGTCCACCTTCACATCCTTGATCCAGATGCCGTTGGTGCCGGAGTCGTACTGCCTGTCCGCCGTCGCTTCCGTGATGGGCAGTTCACACACGCTACCGTCGGTGCGGCGCCAGGTGCCGCCCCCGTCGTCCGAACGGGCGTGGTACAGGTTGTAGCGCCGCGCCCAAAGGTGTTTGGTGGCGACCTCTTCGGGCGTGCCTCCGCCCAGCTTTGACCACACGAAATGGATGCGTCGCGGATAGGGTTCGGGGCCGGCCGCCATGATGCCGTAGGCCGTCGAATAGGACTGCTCGCGCTCGAATCTCACTACCTGCACGGGCGGTTCCCACGTCATCCCGCCGTCCCGCGTCGTGCGGAATCCCCACCCCTCGGCCTGCCGGTACGACACGAAGATGCTGCCCGGTTCCAGCCGCCACGGTTGTGCGTAGGACCCGCCGCCTTCCGTCATGTCGGTCCGCCGCGTCCACGCTTCGATGTCGTAGGGTTTCACCGAACGCAACAGATGGATGTGCTGTCCGCCCCCGACGTACCCGTAGAAGGCGTAGACATATCCCTCCTCGTCGATGTGGATCGTGGGATTCCGGTGGGCGTTCATGTCGTCGTTTTCGCCCAGGATGCGCGGCGGCGCGAATCGTCCCGTCGCGTGGTCGTACACACTGATGCAGGGCCGGTTCCGCGCGTCGCCGAAGGCGAAGAACGTCCGGTTCACGGCAGGAGCGTACACGGCCATGGGTTGGTGCCACGCCGAGTAGGTCGCCTTGCCGCCCGCGTACACGTACTGACGGTCCGCGATGGTGTTCTCCGTGCCGCAGCCGTACCAGACCCCGTCAAACGTCCCCGTTTCAGGCACGAAACTGTCGATCATGATGACTCGATTCCCCCGGCGAACCGTCCGTGCCGTCTACCGGTGGTGTTCGGGATGGTCCGTGGCCGGCGTGTGACGATGGTCGTGTCCGCATTCGTGGAGCCGGTTATGCAACTTCCGGTGAGCCGATGTCAACAGCATCCGCATCTGGCGGTACCGTTTCGTCTCCGCCCGCGTTCCCACCGTGTCAAGATACGCAACGGCGCCCTCGATTTGGTCGAGAATCGTGACCGCGTCGGCTGCCGCAAAGAAGGGCGAACCCGCCACGCGCACCATCACCGGCGACGAATGGGCCGCCACGATTTCCCGCATTCCGGCGTGCTGCCCTCGCACAAGCAACGCCATCCAAGCGCTTCGGGCAACCTTCACGCGCCAGCTTCCCGCATCGTCTTTTCGTCGCACGCGCCGACTTTCCCGGATCTCGCCGTTTACCACCAGGTCCACCCGCGTCATCGGCGTGGTCACGCTCGCCACGGCCCATTCCACGTCCACCGTCCCGCCCTTCGCCGACATATCAATCTGCGCGCCCGCGGGCCGGCCTTCCACCGAGAATTCCAGCAGCGGCCCGTAGGTCACGAACGTCTCGCCCGCACGGACCGCGTCCATCCATGCATCGAAGGTGAACTCCAGGTTCTTGCGCAGTTTCGCGTAGGTGCGCACCGTACCCACCGCCGTCGATGCCGCCATCTTGTCCGTGCCGCCCACTGCCGGCACGAAATAGCCGCAGTTCAGGTACCGGTACCAGTCGGACAGCGAATAGGGGTCGATGCCGCTGTACAGGTCGCCCCACGACGTCATCTCGACTGCGTCAATGTCGCCCGACACCACCGCGGCGGCATGTTCGGCGCGTGGATTCGGGAAGTGGGGGAGTACCACAAGGCCGCCTTGCTGATGGCATTGCCGTGCCCATTCAAGCAGCAGCACGTCCACCGGGTCGCCCAACGCAGACTCGTCGGCCCCGCCCGTGGTCATGGGCGCGATGATGTTGCCTTGATACCCGATTAGCGAAATGTGCCCAAGCACGTGTTGCCGGTTCTCCGTGCCCACCCGCACCAGATACTCGCCGTCGCCGCCTGCTTCGCGCGAACCGAACGTGGTCTTGCCGTCAAAGTCGCCCACGTTTGTCATCAACTCGCCCCATTGACTGGCGAGCAGGTTCACCACGTTCACACCTTCGCCCGCGCCTTCCAGCCCGGCCGTCGGCGGCGACAGAAAATGCACATGCGTATCCGCACTCACCCATCCTTTGTCGCGCCACGGCAACACGCGGCTCACTGAAAACGACAAGCGCCGCGTACCCGGTTTCACGTCCACCACTTTGCGGAGGGGTTTGATCTCGAATCCTTTGCTGATCTCCACATACACCCGGCCTACAGGCAGGTCGATGGTGCATTCACCCGGAATGTAGGTGCAATGATGGGTGTCCGCATGCGAGAAATCCGCGCTGTAGTCTTCGAACCACGCCGGATTCGGAATCCGATGCCGATCCACTGGCGCGAGATACTCGCCCGCTTCCCCGTGTACGTGCAACTTCACCGTCACGGGCGCGCCGCCTTCTTTGTCCACCACCCGCAGGCGCACGCGCTGTGCGGACGGTGCAACCGGCGTTACCGACCCCGCCTTCCGCCCTTCGGCGAGGGTCGCGACGCGACAGCTTCGTTCTCCCACATGCAGCCGCGCCTCGGGATGGGCCGTGTACTCAATGATGACCTCACGGTCCCTCGTCTTCGGCAGCGCGTTGTTGGATGTCCGTGCCCAATCCGCGTCCGGATACACCAACCGAGGCTGGGCGGAGATCACGCGCCCCAAGTCCAGTTGGATTTGTGTGGGTTGTCCGCTTTCGTCAATCGCGGGGTCGAAGGGTTCTCCGCGCTGCAGACGCACCACCGCTTTTCGGCGCCGTTCCCAGCGTAGCGGCAACGACGCCACGTTGCCCGCCGACACCGCCGACACGATCACGCATCCCGACACGGGTTCAAACCGAAGTCCCGCGATGGGCTTCTTCGGGTAGGGGTTCTCCCATGCCCACAACCAGTTGTTCCACGGTCCTGCGTCCGGATTCATCGCGCGCGTCTGGGCTTGGCCCCACGGCACACCGGGGGATGGATGGCAGCGCTCGTGGGGAGGTTGAATGGCGCGCGGCATGCGGTGATGCACGCATTCAAAACAGTTCTCGCCCCAACCCCTCGACACCATCCCGATCTGGTGACGGCGGCGGACGTCGTGGGATACCTCAGAACCGTCTTCGTAGCGGATCACGTAGCGCGCGACCGTCTCGCCAAGCCGCCCGTGCCCGCGCGTCGGCGAGATGAAGCCATCCTCGTTGACGGTCTGTCGTTTGACGTCGGCCGTATGCATGAACACCAGCCAGCGTGCGCGAAGCCGGTCAACCGGCACGGACACGGCCTTGTCGGTCAGTACCGCCGCCTTGCCGACGCGAAACGGAATTCCCCAGAGGGTACAGTCGCCCGACGGCGCACAATGGGCATTCTTGCGCACATGGTTTGAGACGCGCTTGGCTTCGGCCAGTCCCTTGAGGGTGAGGGTCCCCTTCAGGCGAAGTGCCCGAAACAGAGGTGAAACAGGTCCTTCATGCAACGACGGCATACCGCGCTCCCTTCCACCAAGGCTTGTGGCAATAAGGGTACAGACCCGTCTCCGTCCGCCGACGGCGGACTCCGCTTGCGTCAGTCCCCTTATTGCCGCGCCATGAACTCCGCGCTGATGCGGGCGCTGTCCAACGAATCGCCCGCCGATTCGTCCTGTTCCACAATGTACCACTTCACGCCGGCGGCTTTGCCCGCCTCGAACACGGGCGGCCAGTCGATGATCCCTTGGCCCACTTCGGCGTAGGTGTGCGGATCGCCGGCCGTCATATCTTTCACGTGCAGCAGCGGGCAACGCGCCGCGTACTGGTTGATGATGGCCACGGGGTCCGCGCCACCGTCTTTGACCCAGTACGCGTCGATCTGAGCCGAGAGATTCTCCGGCGATGCCAGTTCATAGATGAGGTCCAGCGCTGTTTGCCCGTCGAACTGGACGAACTCGTGGGCGTGGTTGTGGTAGCAGAGGGTACACCCCGCTTCGCGAAGCACCGCGCCGCCCTTATCCAAACCACGCGCCAATTCTTCCCAGCCCGCCTTGTCTTCGGCGCCTCCGGACACCACGCCGTACTCGACGCCCACCGCGCGCAACTCGTCCACTACGCGTTCGGGTTCGGCGCACACCACGCCCGGGTCCACGTGCGCGCTGACGGGCGTCAGCCCCGCCGCATCCACGAGGGCGCGGGCTTCGGCCGGCGACACGCCGTGGTAACCGGCCAATTCGACGTGGTCGTAACCAATACCCTTGACCTTGGCCAAGGTCCCCGCGAAATCCTTCTCGCAATGGTCCCGCACCGTATACAACTGCAATGCAAATGGAAGGCTGCCCATGTCGAATGCTCCTCAGTGGCTGAATGTTGCCGATGAATCGGAAACGGTGCCCGGGGCGCTCCCGGGCACCGCGTGAATGTTGAGGGTCTCAGACCGCGTGGCGGCTATCCCAAGTTGGATTTCAGGAACGCGTAGCTCGCTTCCACACTGTCCCACACGTCGCCGTCCGTGGTGTCCTGCTCGTACACGAACCATTCCACGTCCGACTCCCGGCCCGCCTCGAAGATCGACGCCCAGTCCAACGCGCCCTGGCCCAGATCGGCGAACCGCGATTCGCCTTCCTTGTACTCTTTCTTGATGTCCTTCGCATGTACCACGGGACACCGCCCGGCGTACGTGCGCAAATACGCCGCGGGGTCCACCCCGCCCACGTAACACCAGCCCAGGTCCAGTTCAGCGCGCAGATTGTTGACGCCCGTCTCGCCGTACAGGATATCCAGCTTGCACCGTTCGTCGCCGTCGAATTTCTCGAACTCGAAGTCGTGGTTGTGGTACGAAAGGCGAATCCCCTGTTCGTACAACTTCGCGCCGATGGCGTCGAGCCGGCGTACGCCATTCATCCAGTCGTCGAGTGTGTCGCGGCAATCGTTCATCATGCCGCCGGGGGCGACGTCCGGCACGCCTACCGTCTTCCAGAACGCCACCTGGGCGTCGAAATCCTCTTCAAACGGTTCCATGGACGTGTGGCACGCGATCGCCTGCAGATCGGCCGCGTCCAAGGCCTTGCGGATTTCGTCGGCCGGCATCACGGGCATGCCGCTCCACTGAACGTATTCAAACCCGATCTCGCGCACCCGCTTCAACGTCGCGACGACGTCTTCCTTGGCGGGCTCACGGACGGTATACAGAATCATAGCGAAACGCGGGTCGGTCATCGGAAACACTCCTTCTTCGGGTTGTTGGGTGCTGTCCCGGCATTGTCCACTCCCACCCGTGGCAAGTCAAGACGCCGCCAACCTCTCCATAGCCCCATGGTATACTGCGCTCGCGCAAATCAGGAGGATTCACTATGTCCCAGTCCGTGTTGGTCGCCTTGTCGCTCGCCATGTCCGCATCGCCGGGGGGATTCCCCTACGACACGGGCAGTTGGAAGGCCCCGCTCCACGAAAAGGCCCTCCACCTCGAACAGATGGTTCTCGACCGCCACAACATCGAAGGGCTCTATCCGTCCCAGGTTACGGTAGCCGACGGACAGGCCGATCACACTACGCGCGGCCATGCCGACGTGGCCCACTCGGTCTGCTGGACCTCCTATTACCTCGTCGGCGCGGTCCTGCGCTGGAAAGTGACTGGCGCACAGGAAGATCTCGGCCGCGTGAAAGAAGTCTTTCACGGCATCCACCGCTGTCACGAGGTGAACGGCGTGCCCGGCCTGATTTCTCGCGGCTATGTATACGGTCACGGACCCTCCTATGAAGAACGCAAGGGCGGGGACCGGTGGTGGCAAGGCGAGGGCGAGTTCAGCCGGCTCCGTTGGCGCGGCAACCCCAGCCACCACAACCACAGCGCCTACTTCCGCGCCATGGGTATTGCATGGGCCCACATCGACGACCCTGAGATCCGCCAGATCGTGCGCGACGACTGTCTCGCCATCGGACGCTATGTGTTTCTTGAACACGACATGAAAGTGCCCGATGTGGACGGCAAGGTCACCTGCGACCTTATGGCGTGGCCGCCCCACGACGCGCCCTCCACCCACGGACTCATGGTGACCTCCGCCCTGAAGGTGATCGCCCTCGCTACCGAAGACCCCGATCTCACCGCCTACTACGAACGCATGATCGCCAAGCTGCGGTACCGTGCGTTCGCGTCCAAACCCATCAAGGAACTGCACGATTCCCTGGTCTACGGCGGCACCGACCACGACGACGGCGAGCATGCCTTTGCCCATCTCTACAACATGGTGCTCCTGGAGACCGACGAAGAGCTTTTGACCTTCTACCGCAACTTCGCCGACGCCCTGTGGCTCATGCACAAAGACGACAAACAAGCCCTGTACAACGTCACCTATGCCGCCGTCTCGGGCAAGGACGGCCGGTTAGACGACGCCGTCTGGTGGCTGCGCCACTACCCGACCAACAAGTATCACCAACCGCGCATGAACTCGGTACGGCCCGATATCAACGAGCTTCCCAAACCGCTTCCCCTCAGCGAACGACCCTTCGACAACGAATACGATTTCAAGGGCAACCCCTACCAATTGGACGGTTGGACAGCGCGCACCATCGTGGACGTCGCCGCATCGCCCGCCGACCCCATGATCGTCTATGCCTGCGACAGCGCGGGATTCGTCTACCGATCGCTCGACGGCGGCGCTACGTGGGAGGACAGCTTCGAAGGCTTGGCCGGCGCACGGGCGCGCAAGGTCCTGGCCTCGCCCAACACCATCCAACTCGTACTCGCCGCCACCGACCGTGGACTCTACCGCAGCTCCAACGCCGGCATCACGTGGTCCCACGTGTCAGGCTCCCAAGCCTCGGCGCTGAGCCAGGACCCGGCCGACGTCTCCCGCGCCTACGCCGTCGTCAACGGTGCCGTTCAGGAAAGCGTTCCCTTCGGTTCCGCGCACTGGGGCGCCAAGTGGCGACCCTCCGGCGGCGAATCGCCGCCCGTCACGCTGCGCAACGTATTCATCGTGACAACCGGCGACGGCGTCCGGTTCCTTGCCCAAGACGCCTCCAACACCCTGTGGCAGTCCCACCCCGGCGCCGACCAGTGGGTCGAAGGA
The DNA here is from genome assembly GCA_024231375.1 of bacterium. The sequence goes on from JAAEQP010000876.1 coordinate 14,233, forward strand.
ACGCGACCCTTGGGCGGACGCGTCGCGTTCAGTTCGGTGTCCGCGGCAGGCGACACCCTCCTCGGAGTGGTGCAATCGCCACAAGCCCTTGTCATATCAAAGGATAGGGGTGAGAATTGGGTGCCCTGCGGTCGCAAGATCGGCTGGTGGGGTACCGACGGCGCATTGTCGAACGTCAACGTCGTCACGGCGGCTCTCGACCCACACGATGCAGGCATCGTCTATGCAGGAAGCCGTCAGGGGTGCCACGTAAGTCGCGACGGGGGAGATACTTGGTCCAAATGCACCACCGGTCTAGCCATACCCGTCGTACAGGCGTTGACGGTCGACTCCGCCACGGGACGGTTGTACGCGGGAACACCGGGGGGGCTCTATGTCACTTCTGACCAATCAGTTACGTGGGCGCCAGGGAACCTCGTCCCCATCTTCCACGGCCTCCAACTTGTGGAAACGGGTCCCGCGGACTATCTCATCGCGTATTGGATGGCGCGGCACCACGGCTTCCTCTCCCAAGAGGCGACTTCGGCGCCGTGGTCCGATTCGGTGGAACCCTGACACCCCGAAGAACCTTAATAGCGGGTGAAACCTAGGCGCCCTGACACGCGTCTAACGTTGAGGTACGAGTCTGCGCGAGACGCCGGCGGGGGTGCCCAGGTCGTGTGGAATTCGGATCACGGCCTTTGGTATACTTGCTCTTCGCGCATCGGGACGGTTCTTTGACGAGATAACTGGTGGACCGGCCTGAGTTGGCGTGAAAAATCTTACTACGTAGGGAGGTGATGTGGATGGCGGACATTAATGCTGCTGAGAAGGTCAAGGAGATCGTTATCGAGAAACTCGACCGCAAGCCCGAAGAGGTCACGTTGGAGGCCCGGTTCATCGATGATCTCGGAGCGGATTCGTTGGACCTGACCGAGTTGTTGATGGCGTTGGAAGAAGAATACAACATCGACATCGACGACGAAGCCAACGACATTCAGACGGTTGGCGACGCGGTGAAGTATATCGAATCCAAGCTGTAGTCGGACAATGTACTCTTCGCTGCGGCCAGTTTATGGCTGCCACGGCGCGTTTGTGCCGCGAAGATTTCGCATACACATTGAGACACTTTTTCACGCTTCACGCGTGTACACCCAGCTCGCCGCCGGTCTCGACGGCGGGCTGGGTGTTCAATAACGGGTTCCTTCGGCTGCGCCGCGGACCCGCGGCATGCAACACGGGGGTCGGCTGATGGCAAGAGTTGTAGTGACGGGAATGGGGCTGGTGTCGCCAGTCGGAAACGATGTGGCCACCTTCTGGCAAGCGGTCCGTGAAGGAAGATCGGGCATCCGGACCATCGACCGGTTCGATATATCCGAGCATTCCACCACATTCGCCGGGCTTGCGGAAGACATCGTGCCCAGCGGCATGTCGCTCAAGGACGTTCGACGCCGGGACCGGTATGCCCTGTTTGCCATGGCCGCCGCCGACGCGGCATGGGCCCACAGCGGCCTGGAGATCGACCGGGAGGATCCCGGGCGGTGCGGCGCCATCGTGGGAAGCGGAATCGGTGGCATTCACACCTTCGAGAGCGCCCATCAGCATTTCATGGAGAAGGGGCCGCGCCGGTTGCCGCCCATGACCATCCCGAAACTTCTCACCAATTCCGCCGGCGCCGAGGTGGCCATCCGCCTCGGGCTCCAAGGCCCCAACAAGGCCGTCGTGTCCGCATGTGCCACCGGCGCGCAGAGCGTCGGCGAAGCCGCCAGTCTTATCGAAACCGGATGGGCCGACGTCATGGTGGCGGGCGGGGCCGAAGCCCCGGTAACGTCCTTTGGCCTGGCCTGTTTTGGCGCCATGCGCGCCATCTCAAAACGCAACGACGATCCCCAGGGCGCAAGCCGCCCCTTCGACCTCAACCGCGACGGATTCGTGATGGCCGAGGGCGCCGGCGTGCTCGTGCTCGAGTCCGAAGAACACGCCCGCAAACGCGGAGCCCACGTGATCGCGGAGTTGGCCGGGTACGCCGAGACCTGCGACGCCCACCACATTACCGCACCCCGGCCCGACGGATCCGGCGCCGTCAGCGCCATGCGCCTGGCCTTGGACCACGGCCAGGTCACACCCGAGCAAGTGGACTACTTCAACGCCCACGGTACCAGCACAAAGCAAAATGACGTAGCCGAGTCCCAGGCGCTACGCACCGTGTTTGGCGACGCCCAACCGCCCACCAGCTCCACCAAGTCCATGGTGGGCCACCTGCTGGGCGCGGCCGGCGCCGTCGAAGCCATGGTGTGCGCCCTTTCCATTCAAGACGGCGTTCTGCCGCCTTCCATCAACTTTGAAACGCCGGACCCGGAGTGCGACGTCAATCTGATTGCCAACGAGAGCCGCGAGGCCCCCGTTGCAATCGCCATGTCGAACTCGCTAGGATTCGGTGGGCATAACACGGCGATCGTATTTAGAGCATATGATTGACGAGGTCGGACGGCGTGACACCCTACAAACGCTGATCGACCGGCTGGAGATCGAGATAACCGACCTCGAGCTGGTTGACCGCGCGTTGACGCACGCCTCCATCGCCTGCGAAGCCGACGAGCCTACATACGATTACGAATCCCTCGAGTTCTTGGGTGACGCCGCACTTGGCCTCGCCGTAGCACACCAACTCTTCGAACACGTTCCCGACCGGACCCCCGGCGAATACAGCCGCCTCCGCGCCGGGCTCGTCAATCGACGCACCCTTGCACGCGTGGCGCAGGAGTTGGACATTGCCCACGCCATCCGACTGGGCAAAGGCGAGGAACTGTCGGGCGGCCGCATGCGCGCGGCGCTGTTGGCCGATTGCCTGGAGGCCCTGATCGGCGCATTGTACCTGGACCAGGGCTGGGACGCCGCCGCGGCCTTTGTCGCGCGCGTGTTTGGCGGCGAGGTCGATCGGATGCTGACCGCCGAACCCGTTTGGGACTTCAAATCGCGCCTTCAGCACCATTGTCAGGCCAAGCGCATCGGGTTGCCACGGTTCGACTTGGTTCGATCCGAGGGTCCCGATCATCAAAAAGAATTCGAAGTAGAAGTCTTCCTCAGGAACACTGCGGTGGGCCGGGGTGTTGGCTTCAGCAAGAAGGAAGCAGAGCAGAATGCTGCCCGCGAGGCCCTCGCCCACGAAGGCGTCAACATCGGGCACGGTAGTAACTAGGCGGACGGGGGGCCGTTCCCAACAATGGATGCCCACCCACGCCGTATGTAGGGAGCACAAGCCGTGGACATCGGATTCCTGGATGTGTCGGCAGTAGCCAGCCTGTGTGCGCTGCTGTTCGTACTCTATTTGGCGAGCTACGTTCTGAGCAAACCCCAGGGCAACGCCACCATGGCCCGTCTGTCGGGCGAGATCCAAAAAGGCGCGAAAGCCTTCCTCAACCGTGAGTACCGCTATGTCGTCCTGTTCGTCATCGTCATCGCGGCCTTTCTCGTAGCGGTCGGATGGTACAACAAGGATCTCGGCCTCGATTACCGGACCGCCTTCGCCTTCGTGGCAGGCGCCTTCGCCAGCGCGACCGCCGGATACCTCGGCATGAGCATCGCAACACGCGCCAACGCCCGTACCACCGCCGCGGCCGAATCGGGCGGCGTCAAAGCCGCCCTCGACGTGGCCATCAGCGGCGGCGCGGTCATGGGCATGGGCGTCGTCGGTGTGGCACTCCTCGGCCTCGCCATTGTCTACAAGATTCTGGACGGCGACATGGTAGCCGTCAACGGCTACGCCATGGGCGCGTCCCTCGTGGCCCTGTTCGGACGTTCCGGCGGAGGCATTTTCACCAAAGGCGCCGATATGGGCGCCGACCTGGTGGGCAAGGTCGAAGCCGGTATTCCCGAAGACGACCCCCGCAACCCCGCCGTCATCGCAGACAACGTGGGCGATAACGTCGGCGACGTGGCCGGCCTCGGCGCGGATCTCCTCGAATCCTACGTCGAATCCATCATCGCCAGTCTCGCCATCGCGGGCACCATGTTCGCAGTGAACCCCAACACACCCCAATACGTGCGCGCCTTCCCCTTCGTCGCCGCCACCGTAGGCATCTTCGCCTCCATCGTCGGCGTCATGTACGTCAAGCGGTTCGCCAAGTCCAATCCCCAGGGCGCTCTCATGGCGGGCACCTACATCTCAGCCGGGCTGGCGGTCGTGGGCTTGCTTATCTACGCCAAATTCTGGGGTGCGTCGTTTGAACTGAACGAAAAACTCTACGCGTGGTGGGGACCCTTCCTGGCCTGCGTCATCGGCATCGCGTCCGGCACCATCGTCGGCTACGTCAGCGAAGTCTTCACCTCCAGCAAGTTCAACCCCGTCAAGCGACTCGCTGAACGCTGCCAGACCGGTCCGGCCATCGCCGTCACCGAAGGGACGTCCGTCGGCATGCAAAGCACCGCCCTTCCCGTGCTCGTCCTGGCCTTGGCCGTGGTGGGCGCCTACTGGTGCTGTGGCGTGTACGGCGTCGGCTTGGCCGCCCTCGGCATGCTAGCCACCACAGGCATGGTCGTCGCGGTTGACGCCTACGGCCCCATTGCCGACAACGCCGGCGGCATCGCCGAAATGGCGAAGCTCGACCCCAAGGTCCGCGCAATTACCGACAATCTCGACGCGGTCGGCAACACCACCGCCGCCATCGGCAAAGGGTTCGCCATCGGTTCCGCCGCCTTCGCCGCCATCGGACTCCTCAGCGCCTTCATGCTCGCCGCCGATCTCACCGGCGACGAGGTGACCCTGCTCCAACCGAAGATCCTCGCCGGTATCCTTATCGGCGGCATGATTCCCTTCTGGTTCTCGTCCATGCTCTTCCGCGCCGTAGGTGTGTGCGCCGACAAAATGATTATGGAGGTGCGCCGCCAGTTCCAGACCATCCCGGGCCTCAAGGAAGGCAAGGAAGGCGTGCATCCCGATAGCGTCACCTGCGTCGACATCGCCACCCAGGGCGCGATCAAGGGTATGATGAAACCCGGCCTCCTCGCTATCGTCTTCCCGGTCGTCATCGGCCTGTCCCTCGGCGCGGCCGGACTCGCCGGCATGCTTGTCGGCGCTATCGCGACCGGCGTCATGCTCGGCATCCAGACCGCCAACTCCGGCGGCGCCATGGACAACGCCAAGAAGTACATCGAAGAGGGTCACTTCGGCGGCAAGAACTCCGACGCCCACAAAGCCGCCGTCGTCGGCGACACCGTCGGCGATCCCCTCAAGGACACCGTCGGCCCGTCCATCAACATCCTCATCAAACTGATGTGCGTCATATCCCTCGTCCTCGCGCCGCTCTTCAGCTAGGCGCAGGCAACAGTCCCAAGAACCCAACCGGGCTCCGGCCACAAGCCGTGGGCTCGGTTTCTCTGTCCATGGCCATCGGGCATCGCCGTAGGTTATCCTGTCCTCTCGCGGAAGAATGGAGATGGAAGCCACGAACCAGGGGAACCACGATGAGTTTCGGCCAGTGGATCTGGGTTGGAGGTGTAGTCCTACTCGCGGCCGTGGCGGTCGCAGATACGACATTCTATGTGGCCGAGGACGGCAACGACGCCTGGTCGGGTACCCTCCCGGCGCCGAATGCCGCCGGTGACGACGGTCCGTTTGCATCGCTGACGCGCGCACGCGACGCCATCCGTGCGCTGAAGCAGGCCAACGGCGGATCCCTCGCCGAACCCGTGGCCGTCCACGTCCGCGAAGGCTTCTACTTCCTGTTGGAGCCACTAGTCTTGTCCCCTGGGGACTCCGGCGCCGAGGCGTGCCCCGTCACCTACGCCGCCTACCCCAACGAACGCGTCGTCATCAGTGGAGGGCGCCGCATCGGCGGATGGCGGAAGGGCACCGACGGTGTCTGGCGCACTACGGTGCCTGAGGTGGCATCAGGCGCGTGGACGTTCCGGCAACTGTTCATAGGCGACGACTCGGACGCCCGGCGGTACCGTCCGAACCGGGGCGCCTTCCTCGTGGCTGCGTTGACCGATGCGCCGGCGCGCGATGTGCGCAGTCGACACGTCCAGAGTCAGGATGAGTTTCACTATTACCCCGGCGACATCGAAGCGTGGGAGAACCTGGACGACGTGGAAGCGGTGGTGTTGCACGATTGGACCGCGTCGCGCCTTCGCATCCGCGAGCTGGCCCCGTCCAGCGATGCGCCGGACGCGCAGCCCTATCCCACGGTACGGTTCACCGGTTACCCCGTCTACCGCGTCGGCCATTGGTACGCCAACAACCATAACCCCTACTACATGGAGAACGTGAAGGAGGCCTTCGGCACGCCGGGCGAGTGGCATCTCGACCGGCCGTCAGGCGAACTCGCCTACACGCCACGTCCCGGCGAGGACCTCGCAAAGACACCGGTCTACGCACCCCACACGACCCGTCTGGTGCAACTCAAGGGCGATCCCGGCGAGGGGGCCTTTGTCGATCACGTGCGATTCTCGGGACTCGAATTCCGCTACACCGGTTGGCAGTGGCCTGCCGCGGGATACTCCTCGCGTCAGGGCATGATCGACCTACCATCCGCCTTCGAGGCACGGGGCGCGCGGCACTGCCGGATCGAAGGGTGTACGTTCGCCCACCTCGGCGCGTACGCGGTCAACTTCGGCGCCGGGTGCCACGACAACGCCGTGGTGGGCAACCGCATGTACGACCTGGGCGGTGGCGGGGTGAAGGTTGGCGTCACGAAGCCCGACGCAGTGGCGCCCGAACTGCCCACCAACAATGAAATCGGCAACAATGTCATCTCGGACGGCGGTCTGATCCACTTCTCTGCCCATGGCGTCTGGGTCGGCATCGTGCAGCGGGCGCATGTGCATCACAACATCGTTCGCCGGTTCCTGTACAGCACGGTCTCGGGCGGTTGGAAATGGGACGAGAGTCCCACGTCGTGCCGGGAGATTCTGTTCGAATACAACCACATTCACGACGCCATGATGTTGCTGGCCGACGGCGGCGGCATTTACACGCTCGGGTTCCAGCCCGGCACGGTAATGCGCGGCAACCTGATCCACGACGTACACCGCAGCCCTTATGCAGGGCGAGCGCCCAACAATGGTTTCTTCTTCGACCAAGGCAGCAAAGGGTTCCTCGTCGAGAACGCCATCATCTACAACACCGCGGGCGATCCCGTGCGCCACAATCAGAGCCAACACGATTGGCTCACCTGGAAGGACAACTACATCGGCATCGCGCCGGACAGTCCCGAGTTCCCCAAGGAACTGGCCGCCAAGGCCGGACTTGAGGCCGAGTACCGGCATCTGGACGCAGCGCCCACCAGCGTGCCCATGCCGCCGCTGCTGGCCATGCCCTATCCGAAGGTCCCCAACGAAGAATAGGCGGCGCCAGGCCCGGGCGCCTTTTGTGGAGGCAAGGAAGTATGGACATTCATAGCACCGACAAGAACATCGTACTCATCGGCATGCCCGGGGTGGGCAAGAGCACGGTCGGCGTGCTTCTCGCCAAGGCGTTGTCGCGGAGTTTCATGGACACGGACGTCAGCATTCAGGCCCTGGAATGCCGCCGCCTCCAGGACATCATCGACGCCGAAGGAACAGACCGGTTCCTGACTATCGAGGAGCGCAACCTCCTCATGCTGGACTGCGTGCGCCACGTCATTGCCACGGGCGGCAGCGCCGTCTACAGCGAACCCGCCATGGACCACCTCAAGAACACCGGCGTGGTCGTGTATCTCAAACTGCCCTTCGACCATCTCGAACGCCGTATCGCCAATCTCGACTCGCGCGGCGTGGTCATGGGACCCGGCCAAGGACTGGCTACGTTGTACGAAGAACGTACGCCTTTGTATGAACGCTATGCAGACGTGGCCGTGGAATGCACCGGCCTCACCCACGACGAATCGGTGGCGGCCGTCGTGTCCGCATTGGAGACCTACGAAGAGTGACGGCATCGCCGTCGCGCAGGAGATCCACGCAATGAACGCTGTCAGTATGGCCGGCGCAATACTCACTTTGCTGGCACTTGTGCTTCTGCCCGGTCGGGCCGAGGCGGCGTCCCAGGACATCCCCTACGGTGTCGCGTCGTGGCCGTCCGACGGACTGGGCAACCATCGTGCCGTGGTGTCGGTAGCGAAAACCGCCGACGCGGTCCGCGTGACCATTCCATGGCGCAGACGCGCCCAGGACCCTGCGCCGACCGGCATTGTGGTGGTCGATGCGGCCACGGGCAAACGCGTGAAGAATGTGGCCGTGCGCGTCGCAACCGTCGAGGAAGGCGAGATTGCGTTCCAGCCTGACACGGCGCCCGGCGACTACTATGTCTACTACATGCCCTACCGGCATAAGGGCCCCCATCACCAGTTCCGCACCGAGTATCTGCCTTTCGAACAGACAGCCGACCCCGCGTGGGCCGATTCGCTTACCGATGCGTGGGACAAGCTCCCCGTCGCCAAGGTCGCGGCCATTCAGGCCCGGACCGAGTTCGACTGGTTCGATCCCATGGAGGTATGCGCCACCAAGGCTGAGACGGAGGCCCTCGTGGCCGCCCACCCCGACGCGCCGTACCTGGTGTTCCCAGAGGACCGCGAGCACGCCATCCGCATGCCCGACGCAGTGCCGTTACGATGGGCCCAGCACGGCCCTGCCGACACCCTCACCGGCGCCGCCATGCGCGGCGAGTACTACGCCTTCCAGGTAGGCCTGTTCGCGGCGAAGGCGGACCTCGGTCCCATCCGCGTCACATTCGGCGACCTCACCGGACCCGGCGGCACAATCCTCGCCTCCGAATTCACGTGCTTCAACACCGGCGGCATCGACTGGTTGGGCCGTCCCTTCGACAAGGCCTGCACGGTACCCAAAGGCCGGATTCAGGCGTTGTGGTGCGGCGTACCGATTCTCGAGGCGCTGGCGGCGGGCCGCTACGCCGGCCGGGTCACCGTTCAACCCGAAGGCGCACCGGCCACTACGGTCTCGCTCACAATCGACATTGCGGAAGACATCATTGCGGAGCACGGCGACAACGAACAAGGGCGCTTGTCGCGGCTGCGCTGGCTCAACTCGACGTTGGGACTCGACGACGACATCATCCCGCCGTACACGCCCTTGGCGGTGGACGGGTCGCGGGTCGGCTGCCTCTTGCGCGATGTGACCTTCGGTCCGGACGGGTTGCCCGCAAGTATCCGGGCCAACGACACGGAAATCCTCGCGAACCCCATGCGGTTCGTGGTGGAGTCCGCCGACGGCGTAGTCGACTGGAAGGAACTCGATGCGGCCGTCGTAACGAAGGAAACCCCCGGAAAAGTTGAATGGGTCGCCACACGCACGGCCGGCGCGCTGACGATCCGGTGCCGTGCCCTCATGGAGTTCGACGGCTACATCAACTACTTCGTCGAACTCACGGCGTCGGAACCGCTTCAACTGACCGACGCGCGGCTCGAGATCCCCATCCGCCGCGATGTGGCCTCCTACATGATGGGCATGGGCCGCAAAGGCGGGTACCGGCCCGAATCGTGGGAATGGGACTGGGCCGATCGTCGCGCCAACAACAGCCTGTGGCTGGGCGATGTCCAGGCGGGGCTGCACTGCAAACTGAAAGACCCCGAAGACCGGTGGAATCTGTACCACTTGGGCGACGATTCCGTGCCCGAATCGTGGGAGAACAGCGGCAATGGCGGCTGCACCCTATCCGAATCGGGCGACGATGTGGTCATCCGTGCATTCAGTGGCGCCCGCGCCATGGCTGCCGGTGAAACCCAGTTATTCCGGTTCGGGTTGTTGCCCACCCCGGTCAAGCGACTCGACAACGCCCACTGGAGCCAGCGCTACTACCACGCCTACGTGCCCGTGAAACAGGCCAAGGACGCCGGCGCCACCATCGTGAACATTCATCACGCCAACGAACTCAATCCCAACATCAACTACCCCTTCATCGAAGTCGACCGCCTGGGCGCGTACATTCGCGAAGCCCACGACGCCGACCTGAAGGTGAAGATCTACTATACGGTCCGCGAACTGAGCAACCGCGTTGCGGAACTGTGGGCGCTTCGCAGTCTCGGCCACGAAATCTACACGCCCGGCGCGGGTGGCGGATACTCGTGGCTTCACGAGCATCTCGTGTCCGACTATGCTCCCGCGTGGCACGAACCACGACTGCCCAACGGCGAGGTCGACGGGTCCATCGCCACGACCGGCCTCTCGCGTTGGCACAACTACTACATCGAGGGTCTGGGCTGGTTGCTGCGCCATATGGAAATCGACGGCCTCTACCTCGACGGCATCGGCTACAACCGCGACATCATGCAGAGGGTCCGCAAGGTGATGGACCGTACACGGCCCGGTTCGCTCATCGACTTCCATTCTGGCAACAACTTCCATCCCAACTACGGGCTGAGCAATTGCGCCAATCAGTACATGGAACTGTTCCCTTACGTGAACAGCCTGTGGTTTGGCGAGGGCTACGACTACAACGAATCGCCCGACTACTGGATGGTGGAGATTTCGGGTATTCCCTTCGGCCTGTACGGCGAGATGCTTCAGGGCGGAGGCAACCCCTGGCGCGGCATGGTCTACGGCATGAGCAACCGCTTCTACCACGATACGAACCCCTCGGCGATCTGGGGGCTGTGGGACCAATTTGGCATCGCCGAGTCGCGCATGCATGGCTACTGGGAATCGGAGTGCCCCGTCCGCACGGGCCACAACGACGTCCTTGCCACCGCGTATGTGGCGGACGGCCGCACCCTCATCGCCCTTGCCAGTTGGGCGGACAAGCCCGTCCAATGCACGTTGGACGTCGACTGGGCCGCCCTGGGTCTCGACCCAACCAAGGCCGCCCTCTACGCCCCGCCTCTCGACGGCATCCAGCCGGGCGCCCTCTTCAAGCCCGACGCTGCCATCAACGTTATGCCCGGCCGCGGCTGGCTGCTCATCTGCGACGAGGAAGAACGCGAACTCCCCGCTCAGGCCAACGCCTACGACGACGCGGCACTCGTGTTGGAAGAACAATTCCACGGCGCTACCCTCGATGCTGCCTGGACCGCGCACCAATCCACCCATCCCGGCACGGCCCTGCGCACCGGCGACGGCCTCGCCATCGACACCGCCGCCAACTGCACCGCTTTCGTGTCGCGCGACTTGCCCGACGGTGTCACCATGGTGGAATGCCGCATCCGGCTGGGCTCCGACGGAGGTGCGACGTGGGGTCCCGGATTCGCGGTCACGTGGCCCGGTCATGTCCTCCGCGTGAACCTGCGTGCCGAAAACCGGTTCGGCGTCGACGTCGATGGGGGACAACAGCACTTCGCGGGATACGTGGACCCCCCTCAGTGGTACCGCGTGCGCGTCCGGTGTGAAGGAGCCGCCATCCATGCCGAAGCATCCATGGACGGTATCGTGTGGGAGACGCTTCACATGCTGGCAAACGCCGCGCCGAACGACGGATTCGATGCCGTCATCGCCGGTAAAATGCACCCGTCGGGCCGCAATGAAGATCACACGGAGACCGGCCCCATGGGCACGTGTACCATCGGAAGTGTTCAGGCCTACGAGACGAAGTGAGAGGTCTCATAGGGCCGCTGACGGAGCCTGAACGACAGAGCCAAACGAACCCCGAAAACAGAAGCGAAAACGCCGGGACTTACCCCAGCGAAGTCCGCCGGCGGCGGACGAAGAGGGGTCTGTAGGGCTGTTGAGAAAGCTGCAACCCCGACGATCCCAGTCCTGCCGAGAGACGCCACCTTTACGTCATCCCGAGCGAAGTCGAGGGATCTCTTGTAGGTAGGCGCTCGCCGATGAGAGGTCCCTCGACTTCGCTCGGGATGA
>JAAEQP010000877.1 GCA_024231375.1 bacterium
ATCCGGACGTGCAGGATTACCGCATCCGGTTCCTCAGGTGATACCTTCGCTTCGCTTACGGCATACTGAGTGGACGGCCACCGCCGGTGGGAGAAGGTAACGCTCTTCAAGTCGGATGAACCAACTCCAGGGCGGACGATTCTTCCGTTTGCGGCGACCAAGCCACATCCGCCAGACGCGACGCACTTCCTCACGGAAACGACTCAGGGCAATACTATTGCCCGTGATCCCGTAGTAGGCGTAGTGGCCGCGTAACTTCTGGCTGAGTATCCGGTGCTGTTCGGCTATCGGTCGATGCCGGTTCGACCGGCACCAGTGGGCAGTCTTCTTGACCGCCCTGGTGAAACGGCTAGGCGCCGTCCTTCGCTTCACCACCCATTTGCCCTTCCTGGAACGACTCCAGTAGTGCGTAAAGCCGAGCAGGTCGAACGTACCGGGTTGTTCGCCTTGGGGCTCGCCTTGCGGCGGGCTCTCGTGGGGCGGACGCCGGAACGGCACCAGCTTGGTCTTGTCCGGGTGGAGCGTCAGGCCGTACTTCCCGAATCGCTTCGGAAGTACTTCCATGACCCGTCGCGCATCGTCTCCGTGAGTGAACCCGATGACGAAATCGTCCGCGTAGCGGATCAAGAACGCACGCCCTGCAAGACGAGGCCGCACCTCCTGAGCGAACCACTGGTCCAGCACGTAGTGCAGGAACACGTTCGCCAACAGCGGTGAGATCACCCCGCCTTGTGGCGAGCCTTCTTCCGGGTACGACAGGCACCCGTCTTCCAGCACGCCCGCCGACCAACGCTGCGCGTCGGTGCCCGGCCATTTCCCGATGAGTCGCAACAGCACCCCGTCGCGAACCCGTTGCTGTAGAAACGCACGCAAGTGGCCGTGTCCCAAAGTGTCGAAGAACTTTCGGATGTCCACCTCTAAGATCCA
>JAAEQP010000878.1 GCA_024231375.1 bacterium
AACCCACAGCGTGCCCTGATGCGCCATACCAGTGGCGCGTGCGGCGTGCGTATAGGTTGTTGGTCTCGTAGGTAATGATCAAGTCACTGATGTCGCCGCCTGTCCGCGTCGGCTTCGTGGTGGCCTGATTGGTGGTCCGCTGCGGGAACCAGGGCTCGGAGGCACCCCAGAGAGGATCATTCTGCCAAGGCAGGAACTCGCTGGGAATCATGGTGCTCACATAGATGCCGCCGTCTTCGGCGCCGATGTTCGCGTTGAAGCGCCGCGGCTCGATAAAGGCCTTGAAGTCAGCCCCGATGGTCATCCCCGTGCCGTCGCCGGGTGTCTGGCTGACGTCCGCGTATCCGCTGTCGGGACGGACCACCACGAAGTAATCGCACCAGCTTGAGGAGTTGGTGTGGATGTCCACCTCGGGCGTAGGCTCCAGGTAGCCTGTAGGGGCAGTATCCTCGGTTGGGCGCCGACGGCCCGACAGGAACTTCAGCTTGATCTTCCACCACGGCGGCCCTCCACCTGGCGGGAAGGGTACGAACTGCCATTCGGGAAGGCCCGGGTTGATGTCAATCGGTTCGTCATCCGTAAGGAACTCGGCGTCGCCCCGCATGGGGATCATGGGGTAATCGCCGCCGCTGTAGTTCACGCCTTGGCTTGTAGTCTGCGAAGGAGGATCGAAGATGCCGTCGTTGTCAGTGTCGTGAAACACCCAGAGGCCGTTGAAACCAAAGTCCACGCCCACGGACGTGTTGTCGTCATTGTTCAAACGCCACCACTGATCCGTAAAGGTCTCCAACCCTTCGGTTGGGTTGAACCCGCCACTGCCAGGCGGTCCAAAGGGGTCCGCCCCCTCATCGGTGAGAATGACATTCACCTCATGCAGACTCACCACATTATCCCAATGGGGGGCGGGAGTTCCGTGGAGGTTCAAGCCGATGACCTCGAACCAGTTGTCGAGAGAAGACACCTTGCGCGTCTCCAGCCACTCGCCGGTCACGAAGTCGTAGGCTTGTCCGGCGACATCCCACCGGGGCCGGCGGTACTCCGCCATAGGGCTGTAGACCCGCATCGGCCAGTTCCAGGCGTTGGTATATGACCTATCCCGGTTTGTGGAAGGCCCGCCGGTGGTATCCCACACCGTGAAGCTCGCGAGATAGGCGTTCTTCGCGTCAAGGATGGCCTCGTCAAGGGGATCCACAGTGTCAATGGGCGCACCCTCATCGTCCGTGGGCGGCGGCAGTGGAGCCGTCGGATCGGTGATGTCTTGGTAGTCGATGTCTGTCAGATCAACGGCCAAGGTCAGCGCATTGTGCCACGTGGCGGAGGTCCGGACGGCGAGCCAGTAGGTGTTGCCCGGATCGGCAGCCGTCGTCATGTTGAACTGGGCGACCTGGAGACTGAAGCGCATGCCCCAATCGCCCTCACCGAAGGGCACGGCGGTGTTGATGTCGGCTCCGTTGTCGACAAGTACGCCGTACGGATCGAATACGGCCCGGGGAAACGGAGCCACGATCGAGCTGATGATTCCGTCCGCGGGGCTGAGTTCCTCGTAGTTGGGCGTGTCGTCGACAGCGCTGTTCTCGCGGAAGATGGCGAACTCGAGAATGTCCCATGGGTGCAGCGAGCTACTGAAGTCATAGAGCCGATCGCCCGCAATCGGATCGGGCTTGATGTGAAACTCCATCCTGGTGAGAAGGCGCGGAGCAGGCTCATCTTCGTTGTCCCAGAGCATATTCCACCGCAGAACGGGTACCCAGTCGTTGAGCGGCAAGAGGCATTGCTCATTGCGGATACGGTCTTCGAACAGGAACGACGCGGTAGGCTGCTGCTCTTCACCGGTGCCGACGACGACCTCGCGCGTTTCGGAATCGGTCGACGCATCGGAGAATGTCACGGTAAGCGTGACGTCGTAGGTCCCGTCGTCGTTAAACGTGTGAGACGGGTTCTGGTCGGTAGATGTGGCGCCGCCGTCGTCGAAATCCCATGCCCAGGCCGTTACGGTGAGAGCCCCGCCCACGGAGCCGTCCGTGAAGTTGACCGTCAGAGGCGAGGGCCCGACGAACGTGTTGGCCGTGAATCGCGCAAAGGGAGGGCTCAGAATCTCAATGTAGTCAGTGCGCGTCAGGCTGTTCGAAGCGCTAGCCTCGGACACGGTGAGCATCACGTCGTAGAGGACGGGCAGCGGGTTCGTGGGGAAATACGCGTGGGAGACGATGATGTCGGTCGTGTTCAGCGTGACACCGTCGCCGAAATCCCAGTCTCTACTGACGATGGTACCCGTCGACAGGTCGAGGAAGTTGACGTTCTCGCCGATCTGGGCGCGCTGGTAGTCGGCAAAGAAATCGGCCGCTGGCTGTGCTATGGCAATTGGAGCCCAAACAACGCCCAACAGCAATGCCACCCAGAGTCCCCGGTAGAAACCGCGTGTCGTCTTCACTGTGCGTACCTCCGCCAACAAACAAAGGGCTCCCGGAATCCACCGTGTCCGGGAGCCATTGGTCCGTGTTGGGTATTCCATGTCTTCAGACCGGGCCGCGCTGACCGCTCACACGCGCGGGCCACCGTCTTCCTCTACGTCCAGGTGGCGCTCCGGCACCGTGCTACGTCGCACCCGTGCCTACCTCCACCACTTCGGTTTAAGACGGGTCATAAATCCGTATAATAATCTACAATCAGTGCCGGGATGCGTCACCAAACTTATAACACAGACCGTAGATTCTGTCAATAAATGAATCCTTTGCAATCCGCTGATTTGTACGAAGTTAAGCAGCTATGACGCTTTTCGCAGCAGTGGTCGCTTCCCTAATCTTGTCAAGAAAACACCACACCAGCAGACTACGCCTTCTTCGTCGCTCGAATTGGACCGATTGCAGCCCCAACGACCCCTGGCGATCCCATCAAAGACACCCATCACCGCACGGACGGAATCGACCGGCGAGTATTCTACCTTGTTATGACCCCTCGGCACAAGCATTGTTCGCCGTCCAACTCACCCACCCGGCCCGGCGTCCTTCACGCAACGGAACCCGGTCCGGAGATATCCGGTCGAATTCGGTGGCACGTAGTATCGATGCGTCGTCCGCACCATGGCGCAATCGTTGAACGAGGCCCCGCCCCGGATCACCTTGTACGTCTCGCCGTAGGCGTCGCAGGGCGTGTCGTTGCCCTCGTACGGCTTGTACCAGTCGGCGGTATACTCCCACGCCCCGCCCGCCATATCGACGCACCCGTAGGGACTGCGCGGCCGTGCGATAGACCCCGCGCGGGGATCGCCCTCGTCCCACGCGATGAAACTGGTGTCCCACCGTTCGCCCCAGGGGAACGTGCGTCCGTCCTCGCCACGCGCCGCTTTTTCCCACTCGGCCTCCGTGGGGAGCCGCTTCCGAGCCCATTTCGCATACGCGGCCGCCCGCTCCCACGTCACGATGGCCGCGTGGTTGTCCTGTCCTTCGGGGTAGGCGAAATCCGGATCGAATCGCTTGAAATCGGCATTGCCCACTTCGTAGATGTCGATGAAGTACGTGCCGGTCTGGGCCAAATGACGCGGCGACTCGTCGCGATCACCCACGTTGCTGCCCATGATGAACGGCCCGCCCGGCACGTGGACCATCCCCGGCGGACAGGCCGGTTGGCCGCCCTCGGCAGGCTCAAGATCCACTGGGCGCACCGGCGGCGCCGCGGACACACTAAGCAAAACCAGCACCGCGCCCGCCGCGCATAGACTGAGACTACGCCTCATCGTCGTATCCTCCTGTCACCACTTGGGATCGATGAAGCCGTAGTGGCGCCCGAACCAGTAGTTGCGGATCATCATGGTGGCGTTGCCTTCTTCCTCGGCTTCCATGGTCTTGGGACCCGACGCCGTCGGGATAGTAAATGCCCGCTTGCCCCGGTCGAATCCCCACATGCCTTTGATGGCAGCGATGCATTCGGAATCGACCACCTCTTCGCCTGTAAGTACCTGATAGAGCATATGATAGAACACTTCACTCTCGTGCGTGAATTCACAGTCTTTCCAGTCATGCCAGTGGCGGCGCAGGCTCATCCTGTACTTCTCGATCAGCGACGAATCAGTCTCGTACCGGAGCAGGATGTAGAGCGATTTCGCGGCGAGATGATCGTCCCACGGCGTCTTCCATTCCTCAGGCCAGAGCACCTTGGCCAGCAGGGCCTGATCGTCGTACCCGTACCGGTCGATCAGCATCTCGTACGCGGCCAAGTACCGGCTCTTGCCCGTGACGTGATACGCGGCGCGCAGACCGGCCAGCATCTCGAGCGCGTTCAGGTTCTCGTGAGGCAGGTCAGGACAGAAATTGCCCCACAACGTCATCTTGCCATCCACATCCACCAGCTTGAAGTTGTGGTCCACGCACCGACCCACAAACCGGTCAAGGAATCCCGCGGCGAGTTTCTTGTGCTCCTCATCCGCGCAGAAATCGTAGTAGGTCGTCACGCCGTAGCAGAAATCGACGAACTTGTCGCTGCTGAGATCCCCCTGCCACCGGTAGCCGGGCATGGTGGTGGACGCGTGCCATTCCATGGGGAAGAAGTACGCCTTCTCGTGCCATAGCGGCTTGTCGGTCTTGTTGAAACTCCGCGCCACCACGCCGGGGACGCCCGTCACGCGTTCCAGTTTCAGCAGCCCGTCCATCATCCCGTCGGCCCATTCGCGGACCTGCGGGTCCTTGGTCACGGCATAGCGGTGCGCGTATCCCGCGAGGAACATGCCCGTGTGCCCCGCGCAGTCTTCCTGGCTCCCGACGATGGGCGTGTCCTTCCCCACGGGCGGGAAGATCACGTGCTGCATGATGACGCCTTCGTTCCAATGGTTGCCGCGCATCAGTTCGTCGAACTGAGCGACACGCACGTGGAGTGGGTCGTCGCGGGAAGGGAATTCATTGACAACTTGGCCCATTGCCGGCGAAAACCAGCATAAGGTCATCGCACAAACACACGCATACAAGACGGGCTTCATGGCGCACCTCCCGGCCGCGGCGTAGCGGACCTGCGGCCACTCTACCAAGCGAGGCGGCAGACAGGCAATAGGCGCAAGCTCCTGTGCCTTCATTCATCCCCAGAAACATAGAGGGAAGCTTGACCAAAAAGTATCACTATAGTATCATTTGCTCATGAAAACAGAACTGGTAACAACTCTGAAACGGCAAGCAACGCGGCTTCTGTCCGACCTTCGCGATTCCGGCGAGCCTGTCCTCATTACTGAACACGGCAAACCGGCGGCCTACCTGGTGGACGTGGATTCCTACGAGTTCATGCAACACAGGATGCAGATTCTTGAGGGGATTGCGCGTGGAGAACGCGCCGTACTTGAGAACCGCACGTTCTCACAGGCCGAAGCCAGAGAAAAGATGAAGAAATGGCTCGTCTGAGTTGGACGGAGCCCGCGCTCGCAGACCTGGATGAGATAGCCGAGTACATTGCGCTGGACAACCCCGTGGCTGCATCGCGCTTTGTCCGGAAGGTATTCGACCGGGTCGAACGACTCGAGGCGCACCCAAAGTCAGGGAAGCGACCGCCTGAGCTGAAACGCACGCACTATCGTGAGGTCGTTGTTGCGCCGTGCCGCATCTTCTACCGAGTCGAGAAGGATGACGTATACGTCCTCTACGTCATGCGTTCTGAGAGACTCCTGCGACCGTATCTCCTCGACCTTCGTGAGCAACACAAGCGATAAACGGGGACTGCCAAGCTCTTGCGTCCCATTATTGTCCTTCTTAGGGCAACAATGGGTGGCTGTCCCCCCGCTTGTCGCGGCTTGCGGGCCAAGGCCCATCCGCCCCCTATCGATGGCTATCCAACCAGGCGACGATGTCACCGAGAAACTCATCCTTGATGATGTCGTTGTAGAGTTCGTGATACCCGTCTTCGTACAGCTTGAGCGTCTTGTCGGTTGACGCGGCGCTGTCGTGGAGTTGTTGACTGCCCTTGCAGTCGACAATGCGGTCGCCCGTGCCCGCAAGAAGCAGCATGGGCAACGCGATCTGATCCATGGTTCCCTGAATCCGCTTAATGGCATTGGCTATCTGGGCGCCAGTCTGGGCGGTCATGCTCTCGTAATAGCCATGCGGGTCGTCCATGGCGTGCGCCACGATCTCCGGGTCGCGTGAGATGCCGCTGACGTCCACTTTGGTCACAGGCAACCAAGGAGTGAGGACGGCCAGAATACCGGCAAGGGCCTGCAAGGCCTTGGACACGTCGTCGCCCATCTTCACCAAGGCGCTGCTGAAGAGGAGGCCTTTGACGTCCGGTTTGCGCGATACCACGTAGTTCGCCAGGATGAGGCCGCCGTAGCTGTGGCCGAGAAGGAACGTGGGGACCGCGTCCACCTCCGAGGCAATGTGCTTCAGGTAACAGTCCATGTCGTTCAGGGTGGTGTCGAAGGATTTCACCGCGCCGCGTTTGCCTGAGGAACGGCCGGCTCCGCGCTGGTCGAAGGCGTAGACCGCATAGCCGTGGCTGTTGAGGTGCTGAGCCACGGACGCGAAGGACCCACCGTAGTGCCCGTATCCATGAACAATGACGACGGCCGCTTTGCATTCGCCCTCGGGCGCCCAACGCCATTCGTACAGATCCACACCGTCGGACCCTTTGAAACTGCCTTCGAACATTCGCTTGTCTCCTCAATACGCGCCTCACACGGAGG
>JAAEQP010000879.1 GCA_024231375.1 bacterium
CATCACCGACCCGGACCTGCTGCGGATGTACTACACATCGGCATTCCATTACTGGCAAATCGAGAAGTACGAGCTCAATCCGTTCTTCAACTTCGCCTACGCGGCATGTTGTCTCGGCAAGATCCGTGTGGACCAGTGGGGGGCGCTGGACGTGTCGCCAACGGGGCCGTGGCTGGAGCAGAGCATCGACACCCTCAAACGGTATCCCCTCGACCTCTGCAACTGGCGCATGGCCAACGACCACCGTATCGATATCCTGCCGTTGCCCGACCATGTCCGCGAAGACGGCGGGCATGCCGGCAAGGGCTATCGCGTGAACGGCTATGTGATACCCATCGACGAACGCCAGTCGATTTCCTGGAGCGAGGATGCGTGGGCGCTGGTCACGGGGGGCAACGGCGCCCGGCTCCGCGACGGATGCCCCTTCCTGCTGGCGTACTACATGGGCCTGCACCACGGGTTCATCACGGAGTAGCGGTTCGACGCGTACGAGGCAGGTCCGGCAAGTCGAAGGAATCGCCGGTGTCCGCTATCCAGGCGGCGAGACGTTCCTGGAGGTCGCGGCGTTTTCGATGGAACCGGCCGTCCATGGCGAGATTGGCTAACTCGTAGGGGTCTTCGTTCAGGTTGTACATGAGCCACGGTTGCCCCTCGAGGACGGCGTACTTCCAGCCGTCGGCGGTCACGATCCCACGCCAGGGCCGTTCGCGGTCGGGGGCGAACCCGTACTTGAACCCGGGATCCACAATCTGCAGGTAGGCCGAATCGGGGGCGGGGTCAGATGGTTCCGGGACGCCTTCACGGAAGTAGGATGCGTAGTCGTACCCTCGCATCCAATCGGGAACCGGAATGCCGCACAGGCCCAAGGTCGTGGGCGCGATATCTACGTGGTTGATGACGGTGTTCGGCGAGGCGAAGGAGGCTTGGCCCGTCGAGGGCTTCCCCCCTTTTGATACGACAAAGGGGATGCGGACGGACTCCTCCCAGGGAACGCACTTCAATTCGCGCGCGTGGGACCCGTGCATGTCGCCGTGATCGGAGAAGAACACGATGTACGTGTCGTCGAGTTGCCCGGTTCGGCGGAGCGCATCGACGACGCGACCCACGTTCCAGTCGAGATTCTCGATCATGGCGTAGTAACCGGCCAAGTCCCGGCGGGCATCGTCGGCAATGCGCGGGATGTCAGGCACGTTGGGTCTGAGTTGGATGTCCTCGGGACGGTGGCGTTTCATCCACTCCTCGGGAGCGCGGTAGGGCGAGTGCGGCGGTTGGACCGATAGCACCGCGAAGAAGGGACGTTTCGCTTTCGCTGCCGTATCTCGTCCTTGTGCGTCAACGTATTCGACGAGAATGTCCGTGATGGCGTCGGCTTCGTACTTCTCCAACTTGAACAGGTCGACTTCATCGCCGGATTCGTCATGCCCATGGAGCCAGCAGTCCCACTGAGCGTTGTTGTTCTCATACCCAAGCCACGTTTCGAACCCGCCCCGGCGTTCCGGCCGCACCAACTGCTTGCCGCTCCTCGTGCGAGGCGCGCGGTTATCGCGTCCGTCCACATGCCATTTCCCGAAGTAGGCGGTGTGGTACCCCGCCCGGTTGAAGGGTTCGGCAAGGGTGGGCATCCCGTCGGGCATGGCGTGGTCGTGGCCGGGCGTACACTTGTGGGGATACTGGCTGGTGAGCAACGACCCGCGAAAGGGCGTACACAGAGGTGAACCCGCGACGGCCGTCACCGGAGGCCCTGCCAGGGCATCGATATTCGGCGTCCCCAGATTGGGGTCCCCCGCGCAACCCAGCGCTTGAGCACGGTGCTGGTCGCCCAGAATCCAGATCACGTTCGGCCACCGGTTCTTATCGGAATGTGCCTCAGGGTGCGCGTTGTCAGCCACAGTCAGGGCTCCTCCCGCCAGTGCGGTCGCCTTTAGAAAGTCTCGTCGCGTCCGTGTGTTCATGTCGCATGCCCACTCAACCGTTCCCCCGCGGAAACCGGGGTTACGTCGGACATTATAGCGGCTTCGGACCAGATTTCCATGGTGACGCGCGTCCAGAGGGTGACTCGCCGACGATCTGCGCCTGGTAGTGGCAGGTCGCGCCAGACGAGCGAGAGGCAACGTAACCCCTGGTATATGCCTAACTTGCTGCCATATCAGAGCGTTGTGATCGGGTGACATACACCGTTCCACCCCGGCCTTCCGGAGTCCTCAAGTAAAATGTGAACAAACGTTCGTAACAAATCGCTCCCCCGAGTGTATTTTACATGCGGGGACGCCAGAATGGATGACTCCGCGATGTAACCGTCAACAGAATCCACGACCAACTGTTCGAGCCGGATTAGAACCCGGCGACAAGGAAAGGAAAACCTATGCGTAATGGCCGTATTGCTCGCGCAGCGCTCACTTGCTGCAGCCTCACAATTGCACTGCTTCTTACGGGATGCCCCTTGGCGGAAAGGAAGAACCCTGAAGGTACCTGGGTGGTCAACATGGCCGACACGGCCAAGGATGGGAAGGCCCTTCAGGCAACGTTCACCTTCAACGGCGATGGGACTGTAACCTGTGATTTCACAGTGGGATTCGCCTTCACGGGCAACTACGACATGACGTTCGAGGTAGACGGCAACGAGGTCCATATCTTCGCGGGAAGCATCACGATCATCACCAGCACCATTGCATGGGATATGTCTCTGATCTTTGAGGACAACGATACCATGATCGGAAACGCCGTGGTCTCGGTCACTTGGCCCGGCGGCTCCTTCTCGGGCAACTTCACCATGAACATGACCCGGCAGGAACCGGTGCCGGCACTCTAGTGGATACACACCACCGGTCACGGGGTATGCCCCGCAACCACGTATCCTGACGACGCCGCGAACCGGCATTCTTGCCCGGTTCGCGGCGTTTCCTTTCCGTCATGCGGATTCGCTACCGCTTCGTGCGGTAGAATGGGCCTCCACCAATAGACAAGACACGCTCGCAACCAGGGGGTCCGTATGATTATGAGCCGATGGAGGCGCTATATGGGAACGATCCTCGTGGGGAGTGTGTCGTTGTGCATGGGTGGATCAGCTTCTTCCCAAGAGACACAAGCGTTCTCGGAAATCGCGATCCGAATCGGAGCGCGGGCGCAACCGGTCGAACGGGAATCGGCAGATCTTCTGCGCGAACGGCTCACCGAATCGAGCGAAGTGCAGGTCCGTGTCGTCGAGGACACGGAGGAAGCGCCTGAGCCAGCGTCGTTTCTCACGATCCTCTTGGGCGTGCCGGACCATCATGATCGCCTCACTGATACATTGGAGCAACGCCGCATCCCTCCCCTGTCGGAGCAGAATCCCGGACCGGAAGGGTTCCATGTGCAAACGCTCCTCGATGAGCCTGCCCCCATCGTTGTGGCGGCGTCCGTGGACCAGCGGGGTGCCCTGTACGCTGTCGGTGAGGTGTTGCGTCGGGTTGTGATTCATGCCGCGTCGGTCGAAGTGCCAAGCGGACTATGCGTGCGCACGGCGCCGGCGTTCGAGATCCGGGGTACCCAGTACGGTCAGAGCGGTGTTGCCAAACGCCTGGCCCGCGTGCGGGACTGGACGCACGATGAGACGCAGCGGGTCATCCTAGACTATGCCCTCGCGGGAGCGAACACCTTCTCGACCGCGCCAGGGTCCATGTTCGATTTCATCAAGTCGTATGGCCTCATGACCCAAGGCGGGTTCGGGGCCAACACGGGAGGCGGTCCGCCGGAGTGGGAAGCGAGCGAATCCATCGGGCGTACGGGCTACGTGTGTCTGTCGGTGCCGGAGGCACGGCAGGCTCAGTTGGAGCGGTGCGACGCCTACTTCAAGGGGAGCCCTACCTTCGATTTCGTGAAATTTCACGGTGGCGACGGCGGCGGGTGCGAATGCGACCGATGCGAGCCCTATGGGCTGACGTTCATCAAGGTGGTCGAGGAAATGGCCGCCATTGTACACACGTACCATCCCGAAACGCGGGTGTATTTCACCAATCAGAAATTCGATGACGCTGACGACCAAGCCATCTTCGCCTATCTTCAAGAGAAACCGCGCGACTGGCTCTGGGCGTGGGGATACGGTCCCGGGTCCGATGCCATGAGTTGGCAACCGGGCCATCGCCAGACGCACCGAATGGACCTGTTTCGATATCCGGGATTCGGGCCCTACGCGCGGTACAACCAGGAAATTGTGCATCAGC